>CADCOR010000332.1 GCA_902803055.1 uncultured Erysipelotrichaceae bacterium | reverse complement strand
GCGAAATAAAATGTCTGAATGTGACAAGAGCAAGCATAGGCTTATCATCGCCCTTAAAATCCGCTTTTTTATAAAACGAACTGTAGTCATAATCATTAAACTCATACAAAGACTGAACACACTTTATAAAGTCCAGACTCTGAAGAGACTTGGCATCATCAAGCACTTTTCCGATTTTTGTAACGACTTCACTTATGAATTCATCGTTAGACATATCCTTGACCATACTGTATTTAGGATGATCAGCCAGTATCGAATCAAACTCCCTGTCTTCAAACAAACTCTTTACCATGAAAAGATAATCAAGAATGGTCTTTTTGAAATCTGCAAAATCTTCATCTGACATGATCTTACAATCAGCATTCTGCTTTTCACGATTCTCAAGCAGTTCCTCGCATTTCTTCAGATAATCCGGGAGACTTCTTAAACTAAGGTATGTCTTTTCGACGATTGAAATCAGTGAATTGTCACTTCTGCCATCACCAAATCTTCTGGTAAATCGGATAAACGGATCATCTTGAGATTCGCATTCGCTATAGAGCTTTTTAATAGCCATTTCCACAGCAGACTGAAGCAGAATCTGCTGCTCACCTTCACTAATTATCCTGCAGGTAGGATCAGTAAACTCTGCCATCGGGCCATCCGCTAAAAGATAACCTTTTTCCTTGATAACGCGTGAGCAAAAACCGTGCATAGTCTGAATATACGCATTGGGCAAAAGGTCGATCTGTTCAGACAGATATTCTGCTTTAGGATCACCATCCTCAACAGCTTTCGTTCTTAAAGTTCTGAGTTTCTCTTCAATCTTGTTGGCCATATGAGAGGCTGCGTCTTCAGTGAATGTAACAACAAGCATTTCATCAACTTTGAGAACTTCGTCGTAAACTTCTTTGCCAATTCTGGCCGTAAGAACTGTTGTCTTACCGGAACCTGCAGATGCAGAGACGAGGTTGTTATTAATTTCCGCATCAATTATCTTTTGCTGTTCATCAGAAAATTTCATAACTTACTCCTCCTCTCCTGATTTCTTTTCTGTTTTTTCAAGTATGTCTTTCATTGCAAGAATCGCTATTCTGTCTGACTTCTCCATACTCTTATCAGCACCTATTCTTTTTGCTGTTTCATCAAGATCAGATTCTGAAGCTTTTTCCGGAGATTTAGCTATATTTTCAGCTTCATTGACCATCTGGCCATACTTGCCGCCAACTTTAAGATCAATAGGTTCATGCCCCTTTGAAGCGGATGGAATATTACCGCAATAGCTCTTATAGCTACAGTAACTGCAATTCTTGTTCTTCGGTGTTGCTGTAACTGCATCAGCTTTTCCTTCTGCAATCTGATCAATACTTTCCTTGATAATATGTCTGGAATAATCTATAGCGATTTTCATGGCCTCGCCACTGTATCCTGCCAGTTTAGGGAAACACTCAACAGGATCTTTATCGAGAGCTGCCTCTAGTCCCAAAAGAACATATCCGTAATCATCAACAACAGCACCGGCACCTTCAGCTGAATGTTTATCGAGTATAGCTCCGGAATATGCAGGGAGCTGAATCTGTGTACCAATCAGAAGTTTATCTGACTCGACAGCTTTATTACCACTCTTATAGTCAATCGTCCTGAGATGAACCATTCCGTTTTCATCTTTTTTCAGATCATATCTGTCTATATATCCGCTGAACCTCAAATCGATTCCTTCATACGGAATATCGAGTACCAGTTCATTACTTCCAATCTTTGCCTCAACACCTTCAGGAATAAAACCTGTATTTACTGACTCCTGCAACACATCACGGAACATCTTCGAAAACATCCGTTTCAGTTTCGAACATGTATCCATCTCAAAAACCTTATCCTTGGGATTTCCGTCCTTATCAACAGAACCATAAGAAGCTCTGATTGAAACTGATTGTTTTAAACACTGATCGGTAAAAGAATCAAATTTAACGGGGTCATCAATCAATTCTTTTGCCATGGTATTAAACGTGACAGGATCCTTTTTGCTATCATCTCTTAAAGTTCTGTATGCATGTTCAAACATGCCATGAATCAGAGTTCCAAAAGAGTTGACCTGTACAGAAGTGTTATCGTCTCTTTGCTTGATTCTGAGCTGTCTTTCGAGCATATAACTCAAAGCGCACTGTCTGTATTTTTCAATTGAAGACACACTCGCATAAATAACTTTACCTTTTGTTCCGTCATCCTTCCTGACAGTAAGAAGTCTCGACATAATATCTGAAGGTATCTTGGCATCTTCAAAGTGGTGTCTGAATTTTACAGCCTCGCCGGCAATAGGATTCTTAAATGTATTTACGATATGATGTTCTTCAGAACTGAACTTTTCCAGATATTCGAACACGCGGCTCTTCGGCTTGCCGAATTCATGAACCATATAGATCATATCAGTTGCTGAACCTAAAAGCAGACAGGCAGAAACAAATTCTTCCCTCATCTTGCTCTGCGCTTTATTAGGAAGTTCGATGCTGTCAGTTGATTCTGATAATCTAACCAACTCAGATCCGCTAAGAAGACCCTCACGCATCCTGACATAGGGGAAATTATCTTTCTGTGCGCCAATAATGAAAAGGACCTGACACGGCGTGACAAATGCGTGATCAGGCGTCGTAATCTCAATCGAATCAACCTTCAGAGGGATCGTTCCCTCTGTGCGGTTTCTCATATCAGTTCTGATCATTGTAAGGAAATCTTTTTGTTCTATCTCGCAATTATTCATCTCGTGTGTAGAACACATAAGAAGACCAACCAGTTCGTCATATCCTCTTACCAATGCAACAGCAGCAGCGGCATCGCCTTTTTGCAAAAACTCATCTCTTAAAGCTTCGATATACCCACGTCTGTCATTAAAGTAATTAAGGCTCTCCCTGGCCTTCCCTGCCAATGTGTTTTCACCATAGATTCTGTTGCATGCTTCCTTCAAAGGAACCAGCTTATTCCTGACGATATGTTCATAGAAAAACCTGCCACTGTCGACAAAGCCTTCACGGTATCCTGGTACTGTTCCGTCAATAATCCAAAGTCTGTATTTTGTGCTTTGCTGCTCTTCGCCGGAATCAATATATGAATTTTCATCAAAGAGTCTTTCACTATTCATTATGTTTTTGGCATAACAATAGTTCTCAAAACTGTCAGCAATGTAAGGCGGAACACTCAGCATACCTGAACGCATTGCATTCATAATGAGATTTAACGGGTAATTACGCATTGGCAATTCAAGCAAAATCCTCATCATATATGGAACAACAGTACCGTCTAAAGCAATCTTACGGTCAATAAACACATCCAAACCATAAAGTTCAGCTGTACTTCTCATCCTGGCCGTTATCTCTTCATTACAGCATACGATCCTGATATCACGATATCTGTATCCATGATTTCTCGTCAGATCAATAATCTCATTGAAGATATATCCCACTCTGTCATCAATACTTGTAAGCTCTGCCAGTCTGACTTTACCTTCAGCATCAAAGCTGTCGATTTTTGTATCTGCCGCAAAGCTTCTGACAATAAGACTTAATGCATCCGAATTCTCAACAAGTGAAAGGCTTGAACCTTTAGCTCCCAAGCCTTCGATCATAGCGATAAAATCTTCACCTGTTTTATATACAGACGAATACCGGGAATCCGAACTGCCACTTAATACGTTAAACTCTATTTCAGCTCCCAGGTCGGACAAAAGCGATACAAGCTTTAATTCCTTGGGGGTAAGCATACGTGTGGATCCGAATCCAATAAATACAATCTTAGACTTCAGGATTGCTGCAAGACCGCTTGAACGTCTTATAGAACGCTTACCATCTGTGACAGAAGATAATTTGTCACACGCAAGTGATATCGGCTCCCTTAAAAGATTAAGGCCATGAACTTTATTTAAATCTTCGAGTTCATTCATTATTAAACGAAGATCTTTAAGTTTATTAACAAACGCTACATTGGTTTCCGGTTTATCCAAAGCTGTTATGGCCTTATCAATATCTTCTGCGTCCACACCATATCTGGAGAAATCTCCAAGGAGAGCGATCATAAGATTGATGTAGTCTATCCTGGATGATAAAGTGCTGAAAGCTTTTAGTTCGGTCTTCCTCTTGGTGAGAATATTGTAAATAGCGTTGCGGAGCATAATCTCCCCGCCTTCTGCCACATAGTTTGTACCAAGATCATCGAGTATATTTCCGGCAAGTTTCCTGAAACTTAATACATCACCGGAAACCAAAGAAGACGACAGAGTCAGAGTGCGTTCTCCGGCATTGATGGTTCCGTTTCCACGCGTCTGATCCTGCTTAAACGATAAAACTTCACGTTCTACCTGAGCCTTGGCAAATTCAGGTGCAACAAAGATAATATCCTTGCCCTGCGCATTCTTCAAAGCATCTTCGATAACTTCACGCGAAACCGGTCTGACAGCGCTGTAAGTCTTATAAATGATCATACTGATACCTCATGATTAT
>CADCOR010000331.1 GCA_902803055.1 uncultured Erysipelotrichaceae bacterium | reverse complement strand
CCCAAATGGTCATCCACAAAATATTCAAATACACAAAAGCACTTTGCATGATTAAGTTAACCTAAAATGTATTTGTCAACTGAATTCTGACCACTTTCGCAATTGAAAACTGATCAGTTTTTATTTGAAGTTTCTGTAAGTAAAACCAATGCCGGAGACAGCTCCGGCATTGATATCAGTTATATCTGCTTTGTCTTTCTAAGCCACTCATTGTCATAGTGTCTGATCAGATATCCTTTCATATCGGAGTTGATATGATATATTCCATCATTGTCCTTTTTCAGGTTTCTTTTTAAGAAGCTGATTTCTCTTTCCGATAGTGAAAGCGGCCTGTTTACTCCGAGTTTGCCGAAGAAGACGGTTCCGTTGAAGGTCATATTGAGTATGCCATCCTGATAATAGTAGACACTTTCTTTTTCGCTAAACAGCGATTCATCCCTGACGAATACTCTGATTTCCGGATATTCAAAGAAGAGGCTGTCAGCAGTGTCGTAGAAATAACCGTATTCTTCGTTGATGGTCTTCATTAAATCGTCGCTGTATTGAGTTGAGATGTTTCCGTCTTTGATGATCATGTATCTTACCGGCTTATTTGTTTTCATTCTTCTGTTTCTCCATCCATTGCCTGGTCTGTTTGATGCGGTATGATTCGCCAGACATATCTATAAGGTGAGCTCTGTTGGTGAGTCTGTCGATCAGAGCTCCGGTCAGGATCTTATCCCTGAAGATCTCGGACCATTTATCCATCGTCAGATTGGAAGTGATGATGATCGACCCTGTTTCATTCCTTGAGGAAAGCAGATTGAACAGCACTTCTCCCGCTTCCTTGGAAAAGGAACAGTAGCCCAGCTCATCCAGTATCACCAGATCGTATTTCTCGAATCTTTTCTTGTATTGCAGTATCTGATTGTTTGACATCGCTTCGTTTATCTCCATGAGCAGTAAGGGAACAGAGATAAACAGGACATTTCTGTATTCGCTGCAGGCCTTCATGCCCAGAGCTATGGACAGAGCACTCTTGCCTGTACCGGGATTGCCTACCAGAATGATGTTTTCCTTATTGGCGATGAAATCAAGGGTTTCAAGCTGCTTTATCTTGTGCCTTATCTCTTCGGAGAGATGTTCAGTCTTGAAATCGGTGAAAGTCATCTTATTGGGAAAGTGTGCTCTGGCGATCCTTTTGGCTATGCCGTTGATCCTTCTTTGATCGGCTTCACCCTGTAAGAGCTCCTCCAGAAACTGTTCAAAGGAATAATCCTTCATCCTGGCTTCCGCTATGACAGCTTCGTAATTGTCTTTGATATAGGGCATCAGTAAGTGATTGGCCAGCTGTTTAATGGACATAGCTGTCACCTCCGATGAATAAGGAAGCTATCTCCTGGATCTGAGCGTCGCATTCGATTGCCACCCAGTTGTCCTTGAAAGGAGCGATACATACTTCTTTCCTGATTTCTTCAATCATCTGTTCAAGGCTCTTATCCCTGCATCTGTACAGGATATCTATAAAATCACGCGGTTTTTCTTTAAAATAGGTATCGAAGAGGCCCTTCAGTTCCGGAACACTGTTTAGGGCTGTCGAATTCCTCAGTGCTCCGGGCTTTTTAAGGAACGTACTTAGATAATGTCGAATATCTATATACGTTTCTTTTTTACTTTTTTCTCTTTTGTGGGATGCGATAAGCTCATTCTTATAGTAGACATCGATGTCGTTGGGATAGATCTTGACCGTGACATACCTGTCGACCAGATGATCAGGCACGGAATAGAAATTGGTGTCGATCTGAATGAAGGAATACTTGCTGACGTGCAGGCTCGCGATATCGGCCGTCTCATACTTAGGTCTGTAGAAAGTCAGCTTTTTCTTTTCTTCTTCGATCAAACAGTCCTTATTGAGCTGCTTCAGCTCTTCTTCAAGGTAGTCGCAGGCTTTCGCAAAGCTGTCAAACTCATATCTGGTAGCGAAGACTTTATTGCGGATATACTTTACAGCCTCTTCCACATTGCCTTTTTCGTTGCCGGAAAAGCAGTTGGTGACATTGATCCTGAATCCATAGTAGGCAGCCAGCTGAATAAGTTTCTTGTTGAGCTGCTTGCCGTTTCTGCCGATGAACTTGCTGACGACATTGCGCATATTGTCATATACTCCTTCTTCAAAACAGCCACCCAACATCTCAAAGAATCTGACCTGAGAATCCAGGAACACATCCATCTTGGAATTGTGATAAAGATAGGCCCATCTGAAGCCGGAAGCCGGAGCTGTAAGTACAGCCAGGAAACCCTTGGTGAGCTTACCGTTAATAATCAGTTTCACTTCACCGAAATCATATTCGAAGCGTTTCCCATATTCATACTGCTGTCTGATGAAGCACTCTCTGTGCTGATCGCGCTTTTCCCTGATCTTGGTCCTGATCGTTGTTTCGGATATCGAATATCCGGCATCTTTGATCAGCTGACAGATCTGGGTCTGGGTAAGCATCTGCTTATTGGCCGCTCCCAGCCGCTTCTTCTTTTCTTCCTCATCTTCAAGGATCCTGTTTAAGAGGGCATCGATTTCATCGTTATACACTCTTGAGCCTCTGTGAGTCGAGTCATATCTTGGTTCAGACACGATATCTTCGATAATGTGTCTGACGTCAAGACAGGGATCTTCTTCAAGAAGCTTGGCTACTTTGGTCTGGTAATCATTCCAATACTTCCGTATGGTGTTTCTTGACACCGAGAATTCTCTTTGGATACGGCAGTTGGACCAGCCATTAAGTTTCAGTGAGATAATCTCAAATTTTGTCATAATGGTAATCATCCTTTCCGTTTTTACCTCCTGATCATAATGATATGGAGATAAAAAATAAGTGGTCAATTTTCAACTGCGATTTAGCTGAAAACTGATCACTTTTAAATTACCAAATAAACGCTATTCTTCTAATCAGCATCTTCAAAAGCATATACCAACAGAT
>CADCOR010000330.1 GCA_902803055.1 uncultured Erysipelotrichaceae bacterium | reverse complement strand
GTCCTTTCCATAAACATTTCAAAAAGCACCTGCGTGAAGTCTTCTCCACCCAGAAAATTATCGCCGGCGATCGCATAGACTTCCATGATGTTCTTGTAGTATTCCAGTACCGTCACATCAAAAGTGCCGCCCCCGATATCCAGTACCAGACAGCGTTCGCTCTTGCCTTTTTCACCTACGCCATAAGCGATCGCGGAAGCCGTCGGTTCATTGATGATACGGCTGACCTTAAGTCCCGCCAGTTCCCCGGCTCTGACTGTCGCCTTGCGCTGTTTATCGTTAAAATAAGCCGGAACAGAGATGATAGCTTCATCGACTTTTTCCTTGAGATATTCTTCCGCATCTTCTTTCAAAGAGCGCAGCACAAAAGACGACAGCTCTTGCGCACTGAAGCCGTGTTCGCCAAGATCAAAGACCTTGGTCGTGCCCATCGCCCTTTTGAAGACCGAAGCGCTGCGATCGGGATGCAGGATGCCATATTCTCTTGCTGTCTCACCGACTAAGACATGCCCCGAATCATCAAGACTGACGATCGAAGGTGTTATGTATTTGCCTAAGCGGTTGGTGATGACTTCGCTCTTGCCGTCTCTGTAACAGGCAACGAGCGAATTGGTCGTTCCTAAGTCGATCCCTATCAGCATTCCTTCTTTCCTTTCTTTTCCAGATAATTCTTCATGACGATGAAGTCTTCTTCATCCGGCCATCTCTTATTTCCTTCGCTTGCCATCTGTAATGTCTTATCTTTATCGCCTTTGATATCTGCCATCTCCATCTCAAAGGCAAACAGATCCTTGCAGGAGTTATACGGGCACTGCTCACATAAAGGGCTTTTCCTAACCTTTTCAGCGAGCTCTTCTGCTTCCTTAAAGCGGCCCAATAAGGCAAGGATCCTGACTTTTCTTGTCATGAACAGCGTTTTGTTCAGTGAATATTCCTGTAACTGCTTATCGACTTCTTCTAAAGCCAGTTCAGCGTATTCTTTCTGTCTGGCTTGATCGCCCTGATGGAAGTAACAGTAAGACAGATGGGCAGCGACCTGTGAGAGATCACATCTGAAGCGGCCATCAGGCTGCGGATCCAGCCATTGCTTAAGATACACTTCTTCCTGTTTATAGTCTCCTTCCTCCATCGCCAAAGCGTGAGCCAGGATCAGATAACGGACCTTATCGAAGTGTTCTTTGCGGCTTTGAAGCGTCTGCTTCGCTTTTCGGAAATTGCCTTTGAGCAGATCGAGCGTAGCTGACGCATCATAGTATTTCTGATCCCATTTCCAGTTCCAGATCTCTTTTTCCGCCTTATCAAACATGCCAAACTGCACATAGATATCAAAGATCATTTTGTCAGCTTTATAGTCGAGTTTTTCGGCCATAAACTTCAATACTTCGATCGCTTCCAGCGGTCTGTTCATGCGACGCAGGATCTGAACTTTGTTCAGGTAATAATAAGTGACATCATCTTTGCGATCCTTGATGATCTCAAGGACTTTATCGATATATGCCAAAGCTTCCGGCAGGCGGTCTTTGAATTCGCAGAGGTCACTTAAACGCAGATATGGATCGATCGAATCCGGTTCCTGCTGTTTGAGGATCTCAAAATGCTGCTCTGCCTCATCGAGGTGGCCCATGTACATCTCACACATGCCCAGATAGAAATGAGCACCGCGGTCATAACCTCTCTCCAAAGCCTTCAGATAATAATCCCGGCTTTCTTTGGCTTTGTGCGCCAGATCCTGGTAATAGAGATAGGCGATCTGCGCATCGACATAAGCAGAGTGGTCCGCATCTTTCTCAAGGTCCTTGTAGATCTTAAGTGAATCTTCTATTTTTCTTTCCTTCAGAAGGAGCCATCCTTTGTATTCGAGCAGATCCTTATTGCTTGAACGATAGGACAGGCCTTTTTCGCAAAGTTCCATCATCCTGTCGCGGTCTTCCTTGATATTGCCGTTGAGCGATTCGCCGGCGATGCACAGGATGCGATAGTAAAGATCATCGGTGAACTCGTAGTTGCCGGCATATTCGCCCATCTTTTCCAGGGCTTTCGTATAAAACTCATTGGCCTTGTTCTGATCGTTATCTTTTCTTTCACTTAACAGACCTTTGACATATAAAACAGATGCATCTTCACTCAGACCGCACGAATCAAGATAAGCGATGATGCTTTCGGCTTCTTCAAAGGCATCGTTTCTGATCAGGATCCTGATCTTGAGGATGAAGAAATTCAGATCGGAACTGTCCATATCGATGACTCTGGATATCTCGTTATAGGCTTCCTGATCATTGCGGCGATAGAAATAGGCATAAGCCAGCAGGACATGACCATAGACTGAATCCGGTTTTTCGGCGATGATCTTTTGCGAGTACTCCTCCACAGAATCATACTCTTCCATAGACATGGCCATCTGCGCCATGGAAGTATAGATCGATGCTTTTGATTCTGATACTTCTAACGCCTTGCCATAAGCTTTCTTCATCGCCTCATCATCTTTGTTCATATGATGGAAATAGGCCAGACGGTTATACATCTCGCCTTTTCTCTTTTTCCGTCTGATGTTTTTATCACTGTCTTCCGGCAGCTCATCGATGACTTCAATCAGTTTCTCCAGCGCTTTCGTTCCTTTTTCATAATCCTTGGAAATATAAGTTAAAGACGAAAGCAGATTATAGTAATCGAAAGCTGTTATTTTTTCCTTGTTGATCGTTTCAAATACCGCCAGTGCTTCCTTGCCCAGATCGTTTTCCAGATAAGCCCAGCACAGATCGATCTTGGCCTGTTCGTCATCAGGGTCGCTCTCCAGTACTTTCTTTTTATTTTCAATGATGAAAGGATTGATCCTGATCCTTCGCTCGTTCAGTTCATTTAACAGTCTGCTGTCGCCATCCACCATGCCCATCATGTCATTGATCTGCTTCATGGCTTCATCGAGATCCTTTTTCGCTTCTAAGACATCCACATACAGATAACGCATCCTCATGTCATCCTTATGGATCTCCAGCTGCTTCTTGCATATCGCTTCGGCTTTTTCATAATCGGCCAGAGCGTAATATTCTCTTGCCAATAGCAGGTAGATAAAAGGCAGATCGTATTTCGCAGCGATCTTTTGGAGTTCATCGATATATTTACGGTCTTCAAAACGGACCTTCCAGCAGCAGCTCAAAGCTTCTCCATACGGATGGCTCTCTTTGAGGCTGCTCAATTCTTCAACGACTTCGCGGCATGAGGCATCCATCTGTAAATTCAGATAGACATCAAGATAGCGGTGACACTCTTCCTCGTCCTTGCCCGGCACAAACAGCTCAGGCTGCAGGATATCCTGATAGATGATGCCGTTGATGATGACCCGATCGATGAAGTCGCGCGGATATTTCTCATAGAGTTCTTCTTTTCTTTCCAGAAAAGAAAAATGTCTTTCCATGCAGAGCCACACTTCATGACCCAGGAAATAGTAATCCATCAGAAAATGCAGCAGTTCTTCTTCGATCCTTGCTTTGCCGGCGATGCTTTCAAGAAGCGGACTGTTGAACAGTTCTTCCCAGCACTCCACCCGGCAGCGCTTTGAAAAGTCATTGTAGGTATCCTGCAGTCTGGCCAGCCAGTTATTGACTTCGCCATCATCTTCTTTACTCTCTGTGCTGCTGCGGGCATAGGCTAAAGCTTCTTCGTAAGCCTGACGAAGCTGTTTGAATTCTTCCGGCTTGTCTTCGGGATTGGTCAGGCTCAGCTTTTCACGATAGGCTTGAGTGATCTTTTTTTCGTCTCTGGTCTTAGCGATCCCCAGGAGCTCCCAGATAGTCTGTTCTCTGTTTTCCATAAATACTCTTTCATTATAGTACAGATGTTTTATCTGCTTGTTTTGCGAGACGGCTTAAATCGAAAAAAGTCTATTAAATGAGATATTTTTTTATCAATTTATGCTATATGGAACTTCTATCTGGATGTTACTATTAAGTTCAGGAGGTGCACATATGGCACAGCAAATCTATAAAGGCAATCTGCTTAGCAGTTTATCCTATGATGAACTGAAGATCATTGAAAACGGCTATATCGTCGTTAAGGACGGAATCATCTCAGACGTCTATGAAAAACTGCCTGCTGAATATAACAATGAGAAAATAACTGATTATGGTGATCGGCTGATCATTCCGGCTTTTTCGGATCTGCATATGCATGCCCCGCAGTTTGCCCAGCGTGGTATCGGCATGGATCGCCTGCTGATGGACTGGCTCAATGACTACACTTTCCCGCAGGAAGCCAACTTCAAAGATCTTGCTTATGCTTCAAAGATCTATGCCCGGCTGATCAGAGAATTCCTCAGGCATGGCAGCTTTCATCTCTCGCTTTTTACAACGATTCATTATGAAGCCTGTGATCTGCTGTTTAAGATGCTGGAAGATTCTGGATTATATGCCTATACGGGTCTCGTGAATATGGATATGAACTCGCCTGATTACTATGTTGATGATACGAATGTATCTTTGGAAAAGACCGAGCGTTTTATAGTTGAACATCAGTACTCACAAAGAGTAAGACCGATCCTGACTCCGCGCTTTGCCCCGACCTGTTCTGCCAAGCTGATGAAAGGTCTTGGTGAGCTGGCCTTAAAATATGATCTTGGTGTTCAGACGCATCTGGTTGAATCCAAAGCTGAAGCAGCCTGGGCTAAGGAACTTTATCCCGATTGTGCCTCGGATGGTGAGATCTATGAAAAATATGGCTTATTGCAGGGAAGCGGTCCCAAGATCTTTGCGCATGTGATCTTCCCGACACCAACGGAAGAAAGAATTCTGAAACAGTATGATGGCTATGCGGTGCATTGTCCTGATGCCACTTCCAATATCATTGCCGGTATCATGCCTCTATCCAAACTGCACGATAATGGCATTAATATCACCATTGGTTCTGATGTCGGCGGCGGACATTTCCTGGCCATCTATCGGCAGATCGCCCGAGCTGCCCAGATCTCCAAGATGAAAGAATTCTATGAGGAAGACTATTCAAAGATCGAGCTGAAGAATGCTTTCTATATGGCGACAGCCGCCAGCGAAAAAATCTTCCCACACAGCGGAAAACTTGAAAAAGGCTATCGCTTTGATGCGCTGGTGATCGAAAACATGCTCGATAAAGAATACGAAAGGCCGATCGCCGACGCCTTAGAAAGATTCTGCTACATCGGTGATGACCGCAACATTTTCGCCCGTTTCATTGACGGCAGACTCATCGATCCTGATGCCGTCTATGAGATGATCTGTAAAAAATAACTATAGAAATATTTAAAAACAGGGCTCACTCACAAGTCCTGTTTTCCGTAGTTGAGGATGATCTTCGTCAGGATCCTGATCCCTTTGAGATAATCATCGATATCGAGCCACTCTCTTATCCCGCTTCCTTTTTCCGGCAGTTCACAATATGGTCCGATGCCGACACACTTGCTGTGACCATAAAGGATCGGGAAACGGATATCACTGCCGCCGTGGTACTGGTGGATGAATTTCGTCTCATCGGTCACATCTTCGATCGTTTTTTCAATAAAAGATACGAATGGATCATCATTGGGAACCATTGCCGGTTCGCCGTTGAAATGCCCTTTCTCCAGTTCCCACTTACAGTTCAATTTTTCTTTAAGCAGCGTATCTATCTCGTCATAGACTCTCTTTATTGTAAGAGGTCTGAAAAAACGGCAGCGCATAAGACATTCCGCTTTCTCACAGATACTTCCATAATCGCCATTGGAGCTGACCTTACCGATATTGAGAATAAAGGAAGGCTGACCTTTGAAGGATCCGAAATCAAAGATGCGTTCTTCTCTTTTCTTTCTGTTATATGCTTCCAGGATACTGATCGCTTCCGCTAAGAGCAGATTGGCATTGACGCCAGGCGAGAGATCATCGTGTGCTGTGCCCGGTCTGCCATAGACACTGAGTTTGAGGTCCAGCATGCCTAAGGAGATGTTTTTTATCTCCTGAAAGCCATGTCCGGTCTCGGCCGGATGGATATATAGCGAATGATCGCCGCTGTAGCCTTTCATCATCGCACTCAGCGTGCCAAAGGCACCGCCATGTTTTCCTAATAAAGAGAGGACGATCAGATCATGATCGAGATCGGGCTGTATCGCCAAAGCCGTTTTTAAGGCTGCCAGCATCATAGCTATGCCGCCTTTGTCATCAGCAGCTCCTAAGCCATAGATCCTGTTATCTTTTTCAACAGCTGCATAAGGATCATCAAAACAGCCAAAATAATCCTCACGCTCCGTATCGATATGGCCAAACAGCATAAGCTTTTTATCACCGTTTCCTTTTCTGGTACCGGATAGATTATAGGCTCCTTCATCATAGACGATATCCGGCTCGCAATAATCCGGACAGTCTTTGACTCTTTCATCCATTCTGAAGGTCTGCGTTTCAAAGCCAAGTTCTTCAAGTCTGCTTTGGACGACTTTCTGGGCATTGGTCTGTCTGCCATCAGAACTTATCTCACCGATCAGTTCCTTCAAGATATCGATCAGTTCTATCCTGTGCTCATTTATATATTCGTTTATCCTTTCGTTCATGGTCTTTTATCCTTTTTTATTTACTCTTCAGCAAAATACTATCACATCTGTATCTTTCTTTTTTCTGATGTCATCACATCTGATGGTGATGACTCTTGTTGGATAAGCGCTAAGAGAGGATCATATTCTTTAAGATATTAATAATTTATTTAATTTATAATTATTCTATAGGCAGGTCACAT
>CADCOR010000329.1 GCA_902803055.1 uncultured Erysipelotrichaceae bacterium | reverse complement strand
TCACTGGATCGCCAAAAGAGTAAAGGATGATGAATATGTCATCATGCCTAATCAGTTCGGTATCGACAGTTTTGATCTGAGTGATGCTTTTGGGGCGAAGAAGGATCATCTTTGCAGCAAAGATCTGAAAAAGTTCATCAAAGACAATCATCTCGATCTGAATAAGGGCAAGGATTTCAATCCGCGCTATGTCTTTGGTTCTCACTCCGATGCTGATCACGTCTATAACACACCGCGTGCCTGGTTCATGGGCCGCTACTTCAATCCGCACACCTATAAGTGGGATGGGGAGAATGCTGATTTCACTCCGGAGAGTGACGATATCCCATGGTCAATGGTTCCGGAGAAGAAGATAACCGTTGAAGATATCAAATACATCCTGTCTTCCTATTATCAGGGTACAAAATACAATCCTTATCAGAAGGCCGATTATCCCGAGAAAGGTGTCTACAGACCGATCGGTGTCAGCAAGACGGGTGTCATGGCAGTCTTGCAGATCAGAGGCTATATGCCAAAGGAATTGAAAGCTGTGGAATGGATCTGCTTCGGTGCCAATCCTTTCAATGTCGCAGTTCCGCTTTATGCCCATACTGATAAGATGCCAAGATATATGTCACAGGTAAGTGAAGATGTCTCAACCGATGCTTTCTACTGGGGTTCAAGACTGATCGGTGCTCTGGCTGATCCGCATTTTGGCAGCTGTGTACAGCTGATCGAGCGCTACCAGATGGCGGTTGCATCAAAGGGTCATAAGCTGATCAATGACTATGATGAAAAGATGTTAAAGAATAAGAAATACGATCTGATCGAGCAAGCCAATGAAGCGATCTGTGAGATGGCCAAGAAAGAAACGATCGATACTTTAGGCAAGGTACTGTTAGACGCCAGTATCCATATGAAGTGCAGCTACAACCGTACTGACAACTGATGAAAAATGTAAAAACAGTATTATTAATACTCAGCGTTATCTTTATATTAAGCGGCTGCACGGAAAAAGGCCAAAGCAGCGGCTGTGATCTTTTTGATGACTGCGGCGAAACAGTTGTGGAGAGTCAGGACATGAATTTCAAAGAGAAATATGAAGCATTAAACGGTTTAGAGAACAGTTCCGGGAAGATGCATCGCGTCTTGAGTATTCCTGAGGAACATCCTTTCAAAGTGACTGAACCAAAAACGGTGATCGATAAGTTTGTCAAAGGCGAAACTTTCTATCTTTATATCGGTGATGAAGCCTGCCCGTGGTGTCGAGCCAATATCGAAAAAGCGATCGAAATAAGTAAGAAAGCCGGTATTGATGAGATCTTCTATCTGGAGATCTGGGATGATGACGGCAACGAGATCCTGCGTGATCAGTATAAAGTAAAAGATGGATCATTAATGAAGAGTTTTGAAGGAACGGATTCCTATCAGCGGCTCTTAGGCTATCTTGGCGAGTTTCTTGATGATTATACCGTTGAAGATGATGACGGCAAGAAATATGATACCGGAGAAAAGCGGATCTATGTGCCAAGCTATTTCTATATTGAAAATGGCAAGGCCATAAGATTTACTGATGCGACTCCTGATCAGCTTGAAGATCCAAGGGAAGAATTGAGTGAAGAGATCCTGAATAAGGAAACGGAAATGTTTACAGAACTGTTTGATGTAAAGGAATAAAATGAAAAAGATAATTGTAATTGATGGCCAGGGCGGCAATATCGGAAAGCAGCTGGTCAAGAGGATCAGAGAAGAACTGCCTGATGCCTATATCAGAGCGGTCGGTACCAATTCGATCGCGACCGGGAATATGATCAAGGCCGGAGCAGATGAAGCAGCGACCGGTGAGAATGCGGTGATCGTGGCCGCCAGAGATGCGGATATCATCACCGGACCGGTCGGCATCATCGTTGCGGACGCCTTGTTAGGAGAAGTAAGCAGTGCCATGGCAAAAGCGGTAAGCGATTCTAAAGCGATAAAGGTCCTGATCCCGGTAAACAAGTGTGATATTCTGATCGCCGGCGTAAAAGACAAAAGTATCTCCGAGCTTATTGAGGCAGCGATCCGCCAGATCGTGCTATAATAGATCTGTCTTTTACAGGAAGTAAAAGAACAGACGCCGAAGCGTAATTATTTCAACTAACTATCGATATCATGAAGGTATCAGATTTTCCTGCAGGAAAAGGATACCTTTTTATTTTTTTGGAGGAATAATTATGAACAGAACTAAACAGATTGTCTTGACTGCGATGTTTATCGCGATCGGTGTCATTCTGCCTCAGGCTTTCCATGCGATCCCTAATGCCGGCAGCATCTTTCTGCCGATGCATATCCCGGTACTTGTTTCCGGTTTTGTCGTTGGACCTTTATTCGGCTGTCTTTGCGGCATCTTCACCCCGCTGCTTTCCCATCTGATCTTCGGTATGCCGCCGGCACCGATTCTGCCCCAGATGATCTGTGAGCTTTCGATGTATGGTCTGATGTGCGGTCTTTTGTGGAAATATGTAAAGATTGAAAATCAGCTGGCAAAAAATTATGTAACTCTGATCGGCGCCATGTTAATTGGCAGGGTGGTTTACGGCATCATGAATGCTCTGGTCTTCAAGGCCGGTGCCTACTCCTTGCAGATGTGGCTCAGCGCTGCCTTTGTGACTGCTCTCCCAGGTATCGCTATTCAGCTGATCCTGATACCGCTGCTGATCTCAAGGCTGCAGAAAGCCAATCTGATCTAGACATAAGGAAAGATATTATTATATGTGATAGAATGCAGCTGATAACAGTTGCATTTTTATATATCGGATTTTTCAAGACATCCAGCGATTCATAATAATAGCTGTAATTTCCATACTATTCTTAATCAGAACAGTAAAAATGTTGGAATATATACAAATAAATTACCGTAAAACCGGGACAGAAATAATGAAATAATGGAGGAGAAAAAGTAATGGAAGACAACAGCAGCAAATACGGTTGCCGGTGTTTTCAGCAAGGTCATCAAGACCGGTGCCGAAGTGCTCAATGATAATGTCATCCCGGCT
>CADCOR010000328.1 GCA_902803055.1 uncultured Erysipelotrichaceae bacterium | reverse complement strand
GGCAAGAACGTGGTCAGAGAACTGGGCTTGCATAAATACCGCCGAAATGCGATCTCGATCGTCTTTCAGTCCTATAATCTGATCTCTTATCTGACCGCGGTGGAGAATGTCATGCTGGCAATGTCGGAAACAGACAACAAACTGCCTAAGGACAGAAAGACCGTTGCCTATAATCTGCTCAAACGCTTCGGTATCGTGAGGACCAAGGCTGATCGTATCGTCACCCAGCTGTCCGGTGGTGAACAGCAGCGTGTGGCGATCGCCCGTGCGCTTGCCAGCAATGTCGATCTGATCTTTGCGGATGAGCCGACCGGCAACCTTGATACCGCAACCGAGAAGGAGATCATTGCCATCTTCAATGAACTGTCTCATGAGTTTGGCAAGACGATCATCGTCGTTACGCACTCCGATACGGTCTCGGCCATGTCGGATGAAAGAGTGCTGTTGAAAGGCGGCAAGTTGCATACGATCGCAACTGTTGCCGATAAGGGATTCTGATAGAAAAGCCCACGTTGACCGTGGGCTTTGTAAATACTCTGGAATCTGAATTATTATTCTTCTGTCTTTGTTTCTTCTTCAGCTGCTGGGGTCTCTTCCGGTGCTGGAGCAGGAATATCGTCAGTCTTTAAAGCTTTCTTTAAGCCTTCGACACCCATTTCAGCTACTCTGACTGTAGTTGTCTTAGCCTTGTTGATGGCGTCTTTGACTTCCTGTTTCTCGAAGAAATCAGCTACTTTGCTGGAAATGTCATTTAAGAAATCAGCAGTCTTCTTGAACGCATCAGACTCTTTGATCTTGTCGAATTCAGTCATGATGTCTTCGCCGAGTTTGTCGAGCTTGTTTTCTTTGTCGACTTTCTGGGTCAGTTCGTTGATCTTTTCTTTAGTGAAATCAACAGCTTCCATTGATTTAGCTTTTACTTTATCAAGGAACTCATCGAGCTTTTCATCCTGCTGAACATCGTTGATGATGTTTTTAACTTTTTCAATTGATGTTTTGATGGCTTCTTCAGTCTTATCAACTAAAGCGCGTGCTCTTTCCTTATTAGCTTCATCAAGGTTCTGGGCCTTTTCAGCGAGATTAGTTTCAAGTTCTTCAACCTGAGATTCCATTTCTTTTACAGTTTCCTCAAATTTTGTCATATTCGAAAACCTCCTTTAAATATATTATATAAAAAATAAAATGATAAATGTGAAGTATAAAATACTTTTAGCACTCGTTTAATAGGAGGCTTATTGTATAATAGATAATGTTATGAGAAGAAGAGGCGGAATAGGATTTTTTGGTTTTATCATCATCATGTCTCTGATGGAGTATATTTTTGAAGGAGGTTTCGGTATCCTGTTTCTTGGCGTGATCATGCCTATGGCTTTTTTAGGTCTGTTCGGCTATGGTGTGGCTAAACTGCTTAAAGCACTTTTCCCGGATACGGGCGAAATAAGATCCACTCAGAGTTCTCAGGTCAAATCAAACAAATCTACCAGTTACGTTAAAAATTCAAAGAACGCTCAGATCGACAGAGTACTGAGTCAGTATTTCAAGAATAATGTTTCTTTAGTTATCTTTGATGATCTGGCGATTTCTACCCAGGGCGGTACCTATACGACTGTTGACAATCTTTATATCACCCATAAGGATGAAAAGGTCTGTCAGCTGAAGGAATTCAAACAGTATTATCCGGAAGCCTATGACCGCATCATTGAGGCATTGGCTGAACTGGCCAAGAAGCCAAACAAGATAAAGAAAGAAGAAAAAAAGAAACCGGAAGAGAAGAAAGAGAAGAAAGAAAAGATCGATTCGTTCTCTGAAGCGGAAAAATACATCGATAAGATCAACAACCTCAACCGGGATCTTTCCAATGAAGAGGTCACCAATGGCCTTTATCAGACCTGTGATCTGCTGAAGCAGATCGATCTGGTCGACAGGGAAGACGGAACCGTTGATCCAAAACTCAACAAACTTTATGAATACTATCTGCCGATCCTTATCGGTATTTTGGAGAACTACAAGCGCCTTTCTGATTCAGCGATCAAAGGCGAGGAATACAAGAAATGTGAGACGCAGCTGGTCAAGACGATCAAGCTGATCAATGAAGCGCTTAAGACGATCTATAATTCTTTACATGAGTCGGAATATATGAATCTGAATGCGGATATCAATACCCTGCAGTCTTTACTGAAACAGGATGGATTGGTCGATTCGCCGTTCAAGGGAGACAAATAATGCCTGAAAACAATTATGATATGTTCAAACTCGTTGAAGAGGTTGAAAAACAGAAGAAGACCGCCAGTATCGACGATATCTTTTCTTCGCTCGATGCGGTCAAG
>CADCOR010000327.1 GCA_902803055.1 uncultured Erysipelotrichaceae bacterium | reverse complement strand
TTTTCCCAGTCAAGCGGTTTCCTCAAGATCTCTTTTGCAGCACCTTTAACACGTTCGTGATTGATATAGGGATCATCGATGCGAACCTGCACATCTTTGGCACCCAGCTCAAAGGCCTGTTTTGTGATCTCACGGGATAACTCCAGAGCATTGGTGTCAGTCTGCAGCAGGACGCTTTCACCTTCTTTGAGATTGACGCCGACTTCCAAGAGAACCCGGGCAAGTTTTTCAGTAAGAATCTTATCCATATCATTCACTCCTTTGTTTGTCTGAATTTTATTATTTGATTCCGGTAAGAGGAATCATATAGGAAGCCGGTGATGATTTTTTGTCATCCTGCTTTTCTTCCTTCTTTTCATTTATGGTAAAGCTGACAGTCACAGGATCACCTTCATAGTTTTTGAACAAGGCCTCTAACGTATGCTTTCCAACAGAAAGACTGTCAAGATATGAAGGCAGCAGTTCGACGATCCATGAACCTTCGTGTTCGCTGTATTGGGAATCATTCAGCAGATTGCCGTCAACTTTTAAGCCATCGCGGCTGGCGAATACTTCTTTGGTGGTGGAACTGTCAAAGGCAAATGTTAATCCGGCAGCTGAACCTTTCTGATAGGAAGAATCCTGTCCCTTTGTGCAATGGTATTCATCATCTTCAGGATCAATTGCAGAATAAGGAATCGTATAGGCTCTGATGCACAGATCGGGTTTTTCTATATAGGAATAGCCATTGACGCTTCTTTCGACAGTAACCGGTACAAATATTCCATCCTTAAGTTCAAATCCTGTTCCCAGGTCACTGACCGGATTGAATTTGTAGCGTCCGTTATCCGCATAGCCCGGTTCATCAGTTCCGATATTCTGACTGTCACCGCTGATGGATAAAATGATGGCTCCCTTGCCTTCAGGAACGCCGTCATCATAGGCTGATGGAACGGTGATGTATCCCTGATAAGGAATCGTCCCTTGTGCTAAAAGAATCCATTTGTTTTCATCAGACTCAGGAACATCATTTACTGCCGGTGCGTAATACAGTCTGTAATCTTTGCCTTGTGACCAGGAGACAAAACTGAGCTCGTTTATCTTTTCGCCTTTGCCGAAATCAAAAACATTTGCCCAGACACTGCGATCACTATCACTGCGGGTGATGGAACGGATGGCTCCATACTGATCATAGAAATAACGTTTCTGCTCAAGCGGTCTGCGCATGTCGGTGATCGCGTAGACAAAGTTCAGATCGCCGAATTCATTTAAGAGAAAACCATCTTCGTAAGAGATATATATGAAACCGCCATCTGAGCCGTAGTCTTTACCAAAACTGTTCTTGATGATCCAGGCACCGTCATGTTCAGGCTTCATGCCTTTTCTCTCCCAGAAATTTTCTTTAGGGAAAGAATCATCCCAGCCGATTATCGAAATTGCATGATTTGGTCCATCAAGCTCGGAATATGGTTCATATGAGGCGGATTTTTCCGGATTGAAATTTTCTTCCATGGCCAGATAGGAGGCTCCGATCGCACCATATTGTCTGATCCATTCCTTGGCTTCTTCAATGGTCAGTTTCTGTTTATAGATCATCCCGGTGATCTCATATTGTACCGGTGCCGTATAATATTTTTCCGGCAGCTGGTTTTCACCGGTGCCATAGCGGGAAGAACCTTCCTTGTCGCCATCAGACGGTTCACCAAGATAAGGTATGTCACTTTCCAGTCTGAGACCGGCAGTTGTCAGAAAACCGCATATAGATGCCGGGAAACCGCTCGCTTCGCGATCAAACATCATCCAGCCGCCATTATCTTCATTTCTTGCCCACCAGAGTACGTCTTCGACGGAAAGCTGATAATCCTTGTCTTCTATGCCCTTGGTGATCAGATAGGATTCTGCTGTCGAAATACCGGCCTGTGCCCAGCAGGTGCCCCAGTACTGATCCCTGATCCTTGAAACGCCATCAGGACGCGGATCATATTTTGCTGAAGGATCAGCTGTCATTGTCAGCGGAGTTTCATCAGCTGGATCGCCGGTGTTTTCATTCAGCAGCGTATCATCATTTTCAGCCGGTTCATCCGCAAGCAGTGATGAAGAAAATAAGGGCATTGCTGCTAAAGTCAGCATCATTACCAGTAATAATTGAAGCAGTTTTTTATTCATAAGTTTACCTTTTCTGACATTCTTGACAGTTAACATTATATTTTAAAAAGCCTTTACAGGCTTTCTGAATTCTGTGATTATTCTTCAATGATCGTGATCTTCACATTGTCTGGCGCAAAGATATCAAAACATCTCAGATTGGTGTAGGGATCATTGCGGTAATCGGAATTAGGGATTCCGTGTTCACTGAGTCTCTGCTTGAGATTCTGAGAGTTGTTGCAGGCGATAAGCAGTTCCTGCGGATGCAG
>CADCOR010000326.1 GCA_902803055.1 uncultured Erysipelotrichaceae bacterium | reverse complement strand
GGCATTCCGGCCGGTTTTCAGAATATGCTGATAGCCTTAAGTTCAATGATGGTGCAGTCACATATCAATACTTTTAAAAATGAAGTCATTGCCGGGATCGGCGTCGCTGAAAAGATCATCGGCTGGGGTCAGCTGCCTTCTGTATCGATCTCTTCAGCAACGATGGCTCTGGTGGCACAGAATATCGGAGCTGAAAATTATGAAAAAGTCAGAGCTGTGATCAAAGAAAGTCTGAAGCTGTCTTTAGCTGCAAGCATTGTGCTTGTAGGTTTTATCGTTGCGATGGCTCCAATTCTGGTATCACGTTTCAATTCCGATCCGGGTGTCAGATACTATGGAACCCAGATGATCTGTTTTTCCTTCTATGGTCCGATCTTCATCGTATTCTCGCACATCTATAATGCTGCGTGCCGGGCAGCTGGCAATGTTAGGATCCCGATGTATATTGCCATTTTTTCGCAAGTCATCTGCAAATATGCTTTTGTGCATATCGGGCTTAAGATCATTTATGATGTTCACATCCTTTACATGGGCACGGCGATCGGCTATTCCATGGCCGGTCTTCTGGCGTCTTTGTACTTCCTCAGATCAAGATGGACGCTTGAACATGGCTTAAGATAATAAGATAATTAAGATAGAAAAAAGTTATATACCATAACAATATGCAGTTTCGGGAGGTTATACTATGAACAGCATCAAGGAATTTAAGGATCAAAATGGCAATACTTTAGCTTTAGCGGCAATACCGGATGATTATACGATCGGCGGTTCATTAAACAATGAGTTCCAGCATGAGACCGTACCGTTTTTCATTACGGCGCATGCGATCAACACGGCCAAGAACATCATGATCTTTGGCCTGTCTGATGAAAAGTTCACGACCTACAAGAATCAGATGATCAAGGGCACACTCAAATATATGCAGGATATCAGATGGAATTCGATCAGGGATTTTATCGAACCGGAAGATTATCTCTATCAGTTCGCGATGGCGCTTTCGATGATGCAGAAGCTTACACCGGTCGGCGAAGCCGATCTGCCAAGTGTCTGCGGTCAGAATCCTAAGCAGGCTTATCAGGATTTCATGGCTTTATATGAAGCTGCCTGGCAAAACGATGCCCAGGCTGGGGTCGAGACCAAGCCTAACAACATCCTGGTGCGTTCTTTCATGCGTCGCTATGACGGGGTAGCCAAAAGCGGAGCTGCTTGCACAGTAGTGGCCGGTATGGATTATAACGGCGTGGAGATCTATTCGCCGCAAGCTAATTTACTGGGAGCGATCAATCCGCTCTTCGGCATGCTGGGAGCAGCTGTGCAGAACAACAAAGCCCAGAACAGTTCCAAACAGTTTGGCCATGGCACACCTTGTGACAGTATCGACTGGGGTGCCAGAAACAAGTTCCTGATGGTCGCACCAAAGGAATATGAACAGGAAGCTTTTGAAGCTTTCATGGAATTCGCCCAGACCTTCCATATGACCGATCAGCTCAGACAGCGTTATTATGAGGCGCTGGTCGAAAGAAGCAGGATGAGGATGATGGAGACGGCCAAGTTCCAGGGTATGGCACAGGCCAATATGCAGTCACTGATGATCAACCAGCAAAGACTCACGCAGACTTTAGCTGCCAACTCAGCTTCGATGTCAGCCGGCATCATGGATTCCTGGAACAAGAAGATGGCTTCTGATTCAAGGATCTCACAAGCGAGAAGTGAGGCAACTCTGGGCGTCAACACCTTCCAGAACAGCTATGGTCAGGATGTCCAGGTCTCTGTGGTAGCTGATCACGTCTATCAGGGTCCGCATGGCGATGTCTATGGCGTATCAGGAACAGCTCCAGATCAGGAAACACTGAATAAACTCAACTGGACGGAATTAAACAAGAAATAAAAAAATATATCGCTCGATTTGAGCGATATATTTTAGGCTCTTTGAGATTCCCTGTGGGTGTGGACTCTCTTTGAGATGAAATGTGGCCACTTTGTGGCTGCTTTTTTTCATATTGTGGACTTTCTTTGAGATCTGCTGTGTATCATGTTCATGTGTATGGTCAGAAAAGGTGAACGAAAAAGAAAGGAAACAATATATACACACAATATGAATAATCTGATTATGGATATGTTCAATATCTCAATGGATGATACAGACAGGTTTGAAACTGTCAATGATGATGGCTTTGTCAGTGTGACCATCAGGCTGAAAAGAAAGATACTCTACTGTCCCTGCTGCGGAACAAGAATGGTATCCAACGGCATAAGCACCAAAAAGATAAACCACAAGGTCCTTAATGACAGGAATATGACGATTGTCTATGAGGCCAATCGCTACCGCTGCCGCAAGTGTAATCACAGCGAATATGAAAAGAATCCCTTCGCTCTAAAGGGATTCAGCCAATCGATCCTTATGATGAATCAATTGATGATAGATCTGCACGATCCACGCTTTAATTATACGATGCTGTCTGAAAAGTATAATATGTCCGTCAATGAAGTGATACTCTATCTGGATTCCTTCGTGACTATCCCTCACATCCCTTTGCCTGTCAATCTGGGCATCGATGAGATCCATTCAAGTATGGCCAAGAGAAGAAATGCCTCCTATCTTGGCGTATTGACCGATAATGACTCCTTCTCCCTGGTGGAGATCCTTCCTTCCCGGAATAAGGCCGATCTGAATAACTATCTGTCCTTTGTGCCTAGAAAGGAAAGAGAAGCGGTAAGATATGTGACGATCGATATGTGGCTGCCCTATAAGGAAATGGC
>CADCOR010000325.1 GCA_902803055.1 uncultured Erysipelotrichaceae bacterium | reverse complement strand
TTCGACGCAATACACGATGGAACATCTTGAAGAACTCGGTTTGATCAAGATGGACTTTCTGGGTTTGAGAAACCTTGGCATCATCGCCGAGATCTGTGATGAGATCAGCAGAAAAGAAACTTTTGATATCCGATCTATCCCTTTGGATGATCCCAAGACTTTTGAACTGATCGATAACGTCAATGTCATGGGCATTTTCCAGCTGGAATCTTCCGGCATGCGCAATCTGATCAGACAGATGAAACCGCGTACTTTTGAAGAGATCGGTATGACGATCGCTTTATACAGACCGGGTCCGATGAAGAATATCCCGCAGTTTTTAGCCAACCGCGCACATCCGGAACACATCAGATACATCCATCCTGATCTTAAAGGGATCCTGGAAGAGACTTATGGCATCATCGTCTATCAGGAACAGATCATCAATATCGCCAGAGTCATGGCCGGTTTCAGCTATGGCAAGGCGGATATTCTGCGCAAAGCGATGTCCAAGAAGAAATTAAGCGAACTGGAGAAGCTTGAACCCGAGTTTATCAATGGCTGTATCGCCAAAGGCTATCCGCAGAAAACAGCGCGGGAAGTATATGACCTGATCCTCGAGTTTGCGAATTACGGTTTCAATAAATCCCATTCGATCGCCTATGCCCTGGTGGCTTATCAGCTGGCCTATCTTAAGGCGAACTATCCGCTTTATTTCTATAAAGCGTTGCTTAATGGCGTGATCGGTTCTCAAAACAAGACCTATGATTACATTGCCGAATGTCAGAATATCAACCAGAAAGTCAAAGGCATCGATCTAAATGATTCCTATGCTTACTACGTGATTAAAGATGATCACATCGTGATGCCTTTTACCGCCTGCAAGGATGTCGGCCATTCAACGGCGGAAAAGATCGTGACAGAGAGAGAAGAAAACGGCCTGTTCACGGATTTTGTTGAAGCAGTCGGCCGGCTGGTGAATAAGAGTATCGACAGGGGGGCGATCGAAAGTCTGATCCATGCGGGAGCTTTTGATCTGTTTGGCTTAGGCCGCTACACGATGCTATCTGCTTTGGATAACGTGATCATGTATGCCAATACACATAAGGGTGAGATCTCTTTGATGTCGGATTTTGACGATGCGCCCGTCATTGAAGAAAAGAAGGATGATAAGCTGATCACAGCTGAAAATGAGAAGAAAGTTCTGGGTTTCTATTTCAGCTTCAATCCGCTCATTGCGGTCAAGAAAAAGTTCAGTATCGAGACAGATAATCTGTATAATTTATCTGTAAGTACCGGCAATGTCAAAGGCTTTGGCCTGATACAGCGCATCAAGCAGATCAAGACCAAAAAAGGCGATCCGATGGCCTTTGTGGATCTGGTCGATGACAAAGGTTCACTCTCGCTGGCGATCATGCCTGATCTATATGCCCGATGCAAAGACGAACTGGTCAAGGGCAAGTATGCCTTATTTGAAGGAAAGATGGAAAGACAGACTTCATGTCTGGTCAGAAACATAAAAATATTTTAGGAGGCGGCGATGAAGATACTTATTGTAGATGATGAAACAAAGATCAGAGAAGTGGTCAATGAGTATTCCAAAGCCATGGGCTATGAATGCGATGAAGCTTCCAATGGCAAGGATGCGATCGAGCTTGTTAACAGAAATAATTATGACTGTGTCGTCATGGATATCATGATGCCGGAGCTTGATGGCTTTTCCGCCTGCAAGAAGATCAAGGCAATGAAAAATGTCCCGGTGATCATGTTATCGGCAAGAACTGAAGAAGATGACAAGCTTCTTTCTTTTGATTTAGGCGTTGATGATTATGTCACCAAGCCTTTTTCACCGAAGGAACTGATGGCACGCATCAAAGTGGTCTGTGAAAGAAACAGTGTCCACACCAATGAGAAATATATCTTTGATACGCTGGTGATCGACAAGGATGGCCGCAGTGTCACGATCGATGGGGAAAAGGTCATGATGACCCCGAAGGAACTCGATCTGTTGATCTATATGGTCGAAAACAAAAATATCGCTTTAGGCCGCGATAAACTGCTTTCAGCCGTCTGGGAAGCGGATTATTACGAAGATGACCGGACGATCGATACACATATCAAGATGCTGCGCAAAGATTTAGGCCGTTACGCCGATCACATCGTGACGGTCAGAGGCATGGGGTACAAGTTTGAAGTTTAATTTCAAAGGCATCAGATTTTCAACCTGGCTGTATTTTCTGGGCTTTTCGCTGACGATCATGCTGCTGCTGGGTTTTCTGCTGGTGGTGCTGATCAAGCCATACTATCGCAATGACCGTCTCAATACGATCGATACGATCTCCGAGACGATTGAAAACCTGCTGCTCAAGAAAAATGTCAACAATCAGGACATCGAATCAGCTGCCAGGACGATCGTCGGCAACAATGTCTGTGCCATCATTTATAACGAAAATGGCAAAAGCATCTATTCTCCGCCTGATTCCTTAGGTCAGCTATGCATGCTCGACAAGCAGATCACAGTCGGCGATATGACCTATACGATAAAGGATGAACCGGAAAAGATGATCGCTCTGATCAAGAATTACAATCCTTTTTCGCAGACCATCTACTCCCAATTCACCGGGATCGAGATGCTTCTTTACGGCAAGCAGCTCAAGACCAATCTGGCCAATTACTACCTGATATTGAATACACCGCTCGAGCCGGTCGAATCATATATCGATTTCATCATGAACCAGTATCTGTATCTGGCGATGATCGTTATTGTGATCTCACTGATCCTGGCTTTCTTTTTGGCTAAGAACATCTCTCAGCCGATCATCAAGATGAAAAACGAAGCCAATAAACTGGCACAAGGGGATTATGACGCCAAGTTTGAGACCAATTCATTTTCAGAGATCAACGACCTGGCTTCGACCCTTGATGATGCGACCGAGAAACTATCCAAGATCAATGATCTTCGAAAAGATCTGATCGCCAATGTCTCCCATGACATCAAGACGCCTTTAACGATGATCAAGGCCTATGCCGAGATGATCAAGGATATCTCGGGTGAAGATCCCAAGAAAAGGAATGAACATCTCGATGTCATCATCCAGGAGAGCGAGTATCTCGATAAGCTGGTCTCTGATATGTCAGAGCTTTCCAAACTGCAGTCCGGGGTCATCGAGATCAACCGTGACAACTTCGATATGAAGGAATGCGTGGAAAGAGTCGTGGTCTTATTGAGCAAGGCTGCGGAAGAAAAGAATGTGCAGCTGATCGTCAACTGCGATGACTGCGTAGCTTATGCCGATGAGATCAAGATCTCGCAGGTCATCTACAATTTCCTGTCCAACGCCTTGAAATACTCTGATGACAACGCCATAATCATCATCAATGTCTTTGACAGTGAAAATGCGATCAGGGTGGAAGTCGTCGATAATGGCAATGGCATTTCCAAAGAAGCTTTGCCTTATATCTGGGATCGCTATTATAAAGTTGACAAGAACTTCAATCGTTCCGTCAATTC
>CADCOR010000324.1 GCA_902803055.1 uncultured Erysipelotrichaceae bacterium | reverse complement strand
TCACACTCAGCGATGCGTTTCTCGTAGGTCCGAGAGTAATCGCCATCGATTATGTAGCGTTCCTGATCAAGTAATGTTTCAAGTCTGTCATCGAACTCATCCCTCGAGATATGCGTACCGTCTTCTTTCCACCAGATATTATCCAGATGGTAGAGAGGGATCCCGGTAATATCGTGAAGTTTTTTTGACAGTGTGCTCTTACCGCTGCCGGGACGACCCAAAACTATTATTTTCTGCATCATTATGTTTATCTGTTAAGATTTTCGATCATGTATCTGACGATCTCGGCACATCTTGCTGCTGCTGTTTCTTTGAACTCATTAAAGTCGACTGCACCTGATCCGTCAGGCTTATCGGAAATAGCTCTGATGATGATAAAAGGCGTTCCATTCAGATAGCAGGCCTGGGCTACTGCGGCACCTTCCATTTCGCAGCACAATCCACCGAAATCCGCAATTATCGCATCTTTCTGTTCTTTGGAAGAGATGAACTGATCACCGGAACATACTCTGCCTTCAAAAACTTTGATCTCCGGAGCGACCGCTTTAACAGCTTCGACAGCTTTTTTCTGTAACACATCATCAGATGGAAAAGCATATAAGCCGGTATAAGGTATCTCGGCTTTAGCAAACCCGATCGCCTCGACCGTGAAGTCATGCTGAACGGCATCTGTAGAAACGACGATATCACCTATATCAAGGCGAGCATCCAGTGAGCCTGCCACTCCGGTATTGATGATGATACCGCAGCCAAACTGGTTGATAAGAGTATTGGCACATATCCCGGCATTGACCTTGCCCATGCCACACTGTACAATGACGACTTCCTGCTTTTCGCCAAGCATTCCTTCACAGAACTCCATCGCAGCGATCTTTGTCGTCTTGCCTATGATGGCAGCTTCCTTTAAAGAAGTCACTTCTTCTTCCATTGCTCCAATGATACCGATCTTTACTGTTTCCATCTGTTCAACCTTCCTAACGAATCATTTCATTCGATCAAGCCTATCATAACAGATAGTTATAAATTTAGTACATAGATCATCGATATCTTGCAGTGAGAAAGTCATGGCATCTCTGAAGAGTTTATTTAGGATCAAAACGAATATAGATAAGAAATCATGAAAGTCCAGATTATGCTAAAATGCAATTGACAGGAGATTTTCATTATGGCAACAATGCAGACCCTTCTAGAAAAGGATAAAGAACGTTTTTTGCAGAACATGGCAGCTGCCAAATCATCTGCTGAATCAGTCAGGGCTTTAGAAGAACAGCTCAGCCGTCTTCTTACTGCCTATAACGAGGAAGAAGAAAGCCTTGAAGTAAAGACGAATGCCAGACTGCTGGTTGAGACACTTTCTTCTTCGGCGGGGCTTTTAGATTGCGATGGTGAGTCCACGATCTGGTCCAAATCCCAATATCGCAAAGGTGTTTCCAAGCCGAAAAGATCAGGCTGGTTTATTTTCTTTCTGATCCTCGGTATCTTACTGCTGGCTGGATCTTTTGCGGTCCTCATCATGCTGACGGACACGATGCCCCCAAGCAATGAGATGCTTATCGGTTTAGGGCTCTCTTTTGCCGCATCATTATTTCTTCTCTTGTCCGGTATCTTCTCAGCCAGGAAAAAGAAAGAGAATGAAGAGGAACTTTATGCCGAAACCATTCCTGATCCTGAAAAGACTTATCACATCCTGCTGAACTGCGTTCTGACCATGGACAAGAATCTAGCTCAGATCCGTAACAGGGAACTCCTGGATCAGAAGAAAGCTCTGCTTGAAGAAAAGGATGAACTCAAGAAAGAAGACCTGCAGCTGCTCAGCGGCTTGCTTGAATCTGCCTATGGTGAACCTGATAACGAATATGCTAAGGAAGTGATCTCAGAAGTGCGCTTCTATCTGCATCGCAAGAAGATCGAAGTTGTTGATTACAATGGTGAAAACAGAGAACTCTTTGATCGCATGCCTTCAGATACTACTTCAACTATCCGCCCGGCTTTAATGATGGCCGATTCAATATTGGTCAAAGGTCTGGCAGCAGGAGAATAAGTTATGGAACGGTTTTACGGTTTTGATCTGGGTGATGCGGAAAGTGCAATCACCCGCTTAGACAAAAGCAATGATCCTGTACCACAGGTCTTGACGATCGTTGATACCAAAAGCTTTATTACTGCTTATGCCTTGTTGAGAGATGGCAAGCTGCTGATCGGCGAAGGCGCCTGCTATAATCCGGACGCGATGAAGCGCAAGGAACGTTTCAAAAGCCGTTTTCTGGTCGATCCGGAAGCATCTAAGGATGTCCGCAGTTTTGCCTCAGGCGTTCTTGGTGAACTGTACCTCAATGGCGATCTGATCAAAGGTGATGATTGCTGCTTCTATATCGGCTGTCCGGCCGGCTGGGATAAGATCGCCAGAGAAGAATACCGCAGTATCTTTGAAAAGACCGGCTATCCGCCAACCAAGATCATCTCAGAATCAAGAGCCGCTTTAGTATCCGCCTGCCAGTCCAAACATCTGCAGGTCGGCTACGATATTTTAAACAAACCGGTGCTCGTCATCGATATCGGCTCATCCACTACCGACTTTGCCTACATCATGGGTGGCAAGGAAGTTGAACTGAAGACCGGTGGCGAAGTCTTCCTCGGCGGCGGTGTCATGGATGAGATCCTTCTGGAAGAATCCATCAAGCGTTCAGCAAATGAAAAGAAGATCCGCAAGATCTTTGAAGAAAGCGAACCATGGCAAAGCTATTGTGATTTTGCAGCGAGAAGACTGAAAGAAAAATATTTCTCTGATGAAGATTACTGGAAGGATCAGGAATGTACTCAATCCATTTCGATCCATCAGGGTCTTATACCGACCAGACTTGTACTCAAGATCGATCAGGAGATCGCCGATCTGCTGCTCAATCAGAAAGTCGAACGTCTTGGTGACAAATCGTTTAAAGAAGTATTCATCGAAAGTCTTATTCAGGCCAAGGAAGCTATCACCGACAGACAGCCGGAACTGATCTTCTTAACCGGCGGTGTATCCAAGATGCCGGTTATCCGAAGCTGGTGTCGGGAAGTATTCCCTGATTCTGTTGTCATTACCTCTGCCGAACCGGAATTCTCAGTTGCATCAGGTCTGGCCTGGTGCGGCAAAGTCGATGATGAACTTGCCTCATTCAAAGAAGAGATCAGCCGTCTGGTCGATTC
>CADCOR010000323.1 GCA_902803055.1 uncultured Erysipelotrichaceae bacterium | reverse complement strand
TGAATAAGAAAAGAAGTGATCGAACATTGGCCTAAAGTCCTGTTTTCTGTATTCCAATCTTTGCGCATCCTCGGTGCACAGGTATCAGCTGACCATATTTCATTTAAAATATCATAAAGATCTTTTAAATCTTTAACCTTTGAATCATTATCAGCCGGTTTGACATCAGCATATTCGTTTCCGTAAAACCTATATTCTTTCATTTACTTGATCTCATCAGGGACCGGATCAGAGATCTTCTCCATCAGCATTTCCGGTCTTTCCAGCAGATATTTTGCCAGCTTAAGGGATCTTGCAAAATAAAAGCCATCCGCGATCCTTTCATCAAGCGTGACCGTGCACTGCACCTTATCTCTGCCCTTTTCATCCTTATACATCGTTCCGATCGTGACCATCATTGAATTGGTACCGAAATTGCTTAAATGATGGTAACAGGAATCAGCCCCGATAGAACCGAGATTTGATAAGAGACAAGTCGTATAGTTGGGATCGCCCTCTGCCAAAGATGCCGGATAACAGCCATGATACTCCATGCGTCTCAAGACAAAGAAAAGGATCTCCAGGACAAAACGCGGCAGCTTGCCGACAAATTCCATCGTCTTGTCTAAAGAATTTGTTCCCTGGCTTCTGGCTTTAGACACATCACCAAGGATGATCTTGGAGATCTGATCAAGATTCATATCGTCTGTGACTTTCAAAGTCATCAGCGTTTCGACCGCTTCATCTTCAAATCGCTGTTTTGCCACAAAAGACAGAGTTATATCGTTGCGCTGCCAGAACTTCCTTCCAGCCACAAAGATATTCAGTTTAGGACGATGATAGATCATCTTGGCTACCGCTGTGCAGATACAATGAAACAGCTTGTAATTGGTCCCTTCTTCTTCATTGTGCTTCTTAATAAATGCAAGCAGCTCAGTAATATCAAAAACAGCATCAGTTGATACTTCTGACTCTGTTCTTTTATCCATCACATACGGAACTATTGAGTGAAAGGGATCGGGATCATGCACTAAAACCGCATCTTTTCTTCTCATCCAACGTAAACCTTGATCCTTTCATCGGCATTATGCACATCTACGCCTCTGATAGCCAGACCATCAGTGAATTCAGCTCCTTTGACGACACTTTGCATCTCAAGCAGCGAGATGCCGAAAGTACCTTCATCATTGGTGCAGAAAGGCCTGATCTTCTTGCCTGCAAGATCGTAGTTATCCAAGAAGGATGCTACGATACGCGGATAAGTCCTGTACCAGATCGGGAAACCGATATAGACAGTATCATATTCATCCATATTAAGTTTCATACCGGCTTTCAAGGCAGGATGTTCGTTATTTTCATCTTCCCTTCTTGAACGCCTTAAACAGTCATCATATTTGAAAGGATACGGTTCTTCCTCTTCGATCTTATACAGATCGCCGCCGGTAAGTTCAGCAATCTTCTCGGCTACAGCTTCCGTATTTCCTTTTGTAAGTACAACAATCTCATTATTCTGCAGGTTTTCTCCAATATGAGAAAAATAAGCTATCAATGTTTTCATAACGCACGATCTCCTCATCTGTATTATATAATAATCATCATCAGACTTGTCTGACCATCCACGGAATTGTTCGATTAATACAAATCATCCGATCAAATCTCATTTCCAAGATCATTTTATGCCTTAAAAAAGGAGCTTTGTGAACTGCTCCTTCTTGAAATATGATTGAACGTAAATAGCTATCGCATTGACTTGTCGTAAGGCTGGCCTGAAGCTTTCGGCGCATGGTCATGCTTCGATGTGATGGCCAGAGCTACCAGGGTGATGATGAATGGCAGGCTCTTGAAGAAAGCTGAAGGCAGACCGAGATTTGCTAAGAACGGGATACCTGAATAGGCGTTGGCGATCGTCTTGCAGAAAGCGAAGAAAGCCGCTGCACCAAGAAGTGGTATAGAACGCCACTGACCAAAGATCAGAACCGACATAGCCAGATAGCCATAGCCGCCGACAGTTTGCGAATAATGGGTCGCAACCGGCAGGATGTACATAAGACCACCCATACCGCCGATAAAACCGGCAATTATAAGTGCAGCATAACGATATTTCTGAACGTTGACACCTAAGGATTCAGCAGCCTGAGGATTCTCACCACAGGCACACATTCTTAAGCCGAATCTCGTCTTATTGATGACGATCGCGGAAATGATGAAGATCGCAATACCGATGAAGTTGGTGATATAGGTTCTGGTGAAAAACATTTCACCTAAAACCGGGATATCGCCCAAAACCGGGATCTTTTCGATCAGGAAGTCATTTCTGATTGAAAGGTGTTCAGAACCATCCTGCAAGACACGTGCAAAGAAGATACAGAAGGCTGGTGCGAAGGTATTCATCGCCATACCGACGATCGTCTGGTCGGCGTTCAGGTTGATGGAAGCTACAGCCAATAACAAGGTAAGCAATACGCCCATGACACCCGCAAACAGCAAGGATATGATCAGTCTCAGCTG
>CADCOR010000322.1 GCA_902803055.1 uncultured Erysipelotrichaceae bacterium | reverse complement strand
TTCCCATTTCTGCAAATTTGGCCTTATTATAAGTCTCCATAAACCAGCCGCGGTTGTCACCATAGCAGTCTGATTCAATTACATATACGCCTTTAATAGCGGTTTCCAGTTTCTTCATTATTCAGCTTTTCCTTCCGCGACAGCCTTCAGATGTTCGCCATAAGGCGATTTACCATAACGTTCAGCACTGTGCATAAGTTCTTTTTTACTGATCCAGCCATACTTGTAAGCAATCTCTTCCGGAGCCGAGATAACAATATTCTGTCTCTTGGAGATAATCTGAACATAGTTTTCCGCTTCAACCAGCGAATCCATCGTTCCGGTATCAAGCCATGCATAGCCCCGACCCAGTAACTCAACATTGAGTCTCTTCTTCTTGAGATACATATCATTTAAAGTTGTGATCTCTAATTCACCACGAGCTGAAGGAACAACATTCTTAGCCATCTTGGATACACCTGCGGGATAGAAATATAAACCCGTAATACAATAGTTGGATTTTGGATGTTCCGGTTTTTCTTCGACGGAAAGAACTCTGCCTTTTTTGTCAAACTCAACAATGCCAAAACGTTCCGGATCATTGACATGATAACCGAAGATAGTTGCTTTCTTATTTAATTCAGCATTCTCTGCCGCCTTCTTGAGGACATGACTGAAGCCATCGCCAAAAAAGATATTATCGCCAAGTACCATTGCACAGGCTTCTTTGCCAATAAAATCTTCACCAAGTATAAACGCCTGAGCCAAGCCATCCGGTGAAGGCTGTACACAATACGACAGTTTAACGCCATATTGAGAGCCATCGCCTAACAGTTCTTTAAAACGCGGTGTATCAGTAGGTGTGGAAATAACCAGGATTTCTTTTATCCCCGCCAGCATAAGAGTGCTCAAAGGATAATAGATCATCGGCTTATCATATACAGGCAACAGCTGTTTGGATGTCACCATCGTCAATGGATACAGTCTTGTTCCGGCACCGCCGGCTAAAATAATACCTTTCATAAAAGTCTGGTCCTTTCGTAAATGATTATATCAGTCAATATCCTTTTTCTCTATATTGATCAATCAGGGCTTTAATGCTTTTATCATCTTCCTGTTTTGTCGGATTTTCGCTGTCAATTACTTCAGATAGTTCTTTCAGATCATCATCAGAACATTCGCGCAGATAATCATCCACCAATCTGATCCATTCTTCAAAATCAAGCAGATAATTGCTATTAATTGCAAAGAAGCGCAGATAATCTTCAAAAAACAGCTTGCAGCCTTTTATTATGCTTTCATATCTCTTTTTTCTGAGAGAATTATCTTTTTCTTCATAAACAGGATCACCATTATCATCAATTCCTGCCAAAGCACTTTCATCAGAAGTTATCAGAAACTCACTGATCTTAACCGGCAGATTATCTCTCATTCCCAATAATCTATCGGAAAAACTGTAATGTCTGATTCCGTTTGCTGCAAAATTGCCGGCATAGAAGCCACACTTTACGCGATCTTTGAGGTAGTATTCAGCGCCTTTCTGTGATGTGTAATTACCGGAAAACATATCAACGGTCGCCATATTTATACTGTTTCCGGCAATTTCGTTCAGATGTTTTCTGAGATTATTGCTCTGCGATAATGATTTTTCTTCAATTTCTTTTCTGAACTTCTCATATTCAGCTTGCAGATCATTACTGGTGTCAATTCCCGGAATCTGCAGCTTCATGATCATTAAAAACTGTTTCAGATCTTTACACAGTTGATTCTCTTGGTTACCGGCAAATATACAGGCTCTTGAAAGATAGGCATATTCAGGACTGATCTGATATCTGTCAAAGAGGTATTTTTCATACAGTTCTTTCAGTAGAAAGCCATCTCTTGAAACAAAAAGCAGTTTATCAATGTTATCTGCTTTTGCTTTCTCACAGACAAAATTCAGATAACTAAATGCTAAAGGGGCGCCAAACAGATAGGCGAGTTTTTCAAAATATTCAGGATTCTTATTTTTACCTAAATATTCCGTCACCTGGGAAAGATATATCGAAGAAGCAAGTGATGATGACTCCTTAATATATGAAAGAAGATAATTATTATCTTTTTCATTAAGTATATGATCGGCTGTTTTTGGAGTCTGATATGCCTTTAAACCTCTGTTAATCGCTTCTGAGTAATCAGAAATATAGTTATCGCCAAAGTGCAACATATCTTCTTTATCTATCTTTTCTTTTTCGACGACCAGATCGAAAAGTTCTCCCGATCCTTTGGTTCTGTTGTAATCACATGACACATAAATCTCATCCATGGCATAAGAACTGTTAGAAAGGA
>CADCOR010000321.1 GCA_902803055.1 uncultured Erysipelotrichaceae bacterium | reverse complement strand
TCAATTACCGAGTAGTTCACACAGATCAATTCCGGTTTTGTCGGAATCTGTAAACTAAACAAAACAAAAGAATGAAACAAAAAAGCCCTTTTTTAAGGGCTTAGTACGCTTGGCTGCGGATGAAGGATTCGAACCTTCGAAATGGTGGATTCAGAGTCCACTGCCTTACCGCTTGGCTAATCCGCAAGGTCAATAACTATTATATAATAGTTTTATTAAAATTGTCAGTAAAAATTCAGTTTGTTTTCACATTTATAGAATAGGATAAAATTATGGCAAAACTATTAATTGTTGATGACGAAGAAAAGATCAGAGAGATGATCGGCAAGTATGCCTCGCATGAAGGCCATGAGTTTGTCATGGCTTGTGATGGCAAGCAGGCACTGGAACAATATAAGAATGAAGATTTTGATCTGGTGATTCTTGATGTGATGATGCCGGAGATGGATGGCTTTGAAACACTCAAACAGATGAAAGAGATCAAAGACGTACCATGTATCTTTCTGACAGCGATGGGTCAGGAATATGATCGAATCTATGGCTTTGATATCGGTGCTGAAGATTATGTGACCAAGCCTTTTTCACCTAAAGAACTGATGATGAGGATCAAGGTCATTCTCAAAAGAGATAATAAGATCACCAATACCTTGAAGGTAAAGGGTTTATGCATAGATGAAGATGCGCACGCTGTGACTGTTGATGGCAAGCGTGTTGATATGGCCAATAAGGAATATGAACTGCTTCTTTATCTGATGAAGAATATGGGCAATGCTTTGACCAGACAGCAGATCATTTCCAAGGTCTGGGGCTATGAGTATGATTCAGATGATCGCACTCTGGATACACACATGAAGCTGCTGCGCAAGGATCTTGGTGAGTATGGCAATTATATTACGACCTTAAGAGGTGTAGGATACCGCTTTGAAAAAGAAATATAGTCTGCGCTGGCAGCTGTTAATAATTTTATTGGCTTTTGTCATGGCTCTGATCGGTCTGATCTATTTTGTTCAGACCAATTTTCTTGAGGATTTCTATAAGGCACATAAGATGAATGCCATCGAAAGTGTGGCCAGAAGTGTCGCTGAGATGATAGGTGAAGATGATATCACGGATTCGATTGAACATATCTCGATGTCCAACGAAGTCTGCGTCAGAGTCGTTTCCAATGCTGAGGAATACTGCTATACCGGCGCCTGTACGCTCAGAGGTCTTGATTATCCGACGATAAACAAGATCGCTGCTGAAACAGCCGAGACGGCGGATCAGGAAAAGATGTTTGACAACTTCCATTATCAGCGTCCTCGGGAAGGACGTTCGGAAGATGTCTACATTTTCGCTAAAATGATCACCTATAATAACGAGAAAGTCATGGTGCTGGTCTCTTCAGGCATCACGCCTTTGGATGCGACAATATCAACGATCAAATCACAGTATCTGCTGATCACAGGCGTAATCGTGACGATGACGATCGTTCTGGCTTTGATCCTGTCTCGTTTTATCGTCAAGCCGATCAATGAGATCAATGCGGAATCAAAGAATCTGGCTAAGGGTGCATATGATGGTTCAATGATCAAAACGGGCTCTAAAGAGTTTGCGGAGCTAAACGATACGCTGATGGCCGCCAATGAGGATATCAATAAAGCTGAGACTGCCAAGAAGGAACTGCTGGGCAATGTCACCCACGATCTGCGTACACCTTTGACGATGATCGTCGGTTATGGTGAGATGATCAGAGATCTGCCGGAAGAAAATACCGAAGAAAACATCAATGTCATTATCGATGAAGCCAGACGTCTTTCAACACTGGTTGATGATCTGATTGATATCTCCAAAGCAGAACAGATTGAAACAGAACTGCATAAGGAAAAGATCAGTCTCAATTCCTTGCTCAATGAAGTCTATCATCAGTATGAGAAACATTGTGAGGTGCAGGGTATCGATTTGAAGCTGGATGTCAAAGAAGATGTTGAAGCAGAGATCGATGTCCGCAGAATGAAACAGGTCTTATATAATTTTGTGAATAATGCTCTTAACTATAATAATAAGGAACATAAGGAAATAATCATCGGCACGGAAAAACTGGATGATAAAACGTATAGAGTATATGTATACGATAATGGCGAAGGCATAGAAGAAAAGGATATCAATAATATCTGGGATCGCTATTACAAAGTTGATAAGGAACACAAGAGACATCATATCGGTTCGGGTATTGGCCTTTCGGTTGCTCGTTCGCTTCTTGAGGCTCATGGGATGAATTATGGCGTTGAGTCTGAAAAAGATAACTATACTAAATTCTATTTTGATGTAACGGCAGTATAATTATGTTGTCTGTTGATCATTTACTGATCAGACATAGCAGAGGAAAGACATAATGAAAATAGTTCTAGAACATCTGACCAAGCAGTTTATCAGCCGGCACAATAAAAAAGAGATTGTTACGGCAGTAAATGATTTTGATTTTGAGATTCCTGATGGTAAGCTGATCGGCCTTTTAGGTCCTTCAGGCTGCGGCAAATCAACGACTCTTAATCTGATCTGCGGTTTAGAAGAACCGACCAGTGGCCGGATCTATTTTGATGAGCTCGATGTGACCGATCTGCCACCAGAGAACAGGGGCGTCGGAATGGTCTTCCAGAACTATGCCTTATATCCTCACTTGACTGTCAGACAGAATATTGTTTTCCCTTTGGAGAACCTTAAGGGTGAACAGAAGCTGGATCGAGAGACTATGAATAATAAGGCTCTTGAAGCAGCAAAACTGGTACAGATCGAAGAACTGATGGAGAGAAAACCTAATGAGATGTCCGGAGGACAGCAGCAGCGTGTGGCGATCGCCAGAGCTTTAGTCAAGCAGCCGGGCGTTTTGCTGCTGGATGAACCTTTAAGCAATCTTGATGCCAGACTGCGCTTGCAGACCAGGGAACAGATCAGAAGGATTCAGAAGGAAACAGGCATCACGACGATCTTTGTCACGCATGACCAGGAAGAAGCGATGTCGATCTCCGATATGATCATCGTCATGAAGAGTGGTTCTTTGATGCAGATGGGCAAGCCGCAGGAAGTCTATTCCAAACCGGTCAATCTGTTTGTAGCGAAATTCTTGGGCACACCGGCAATCAACGTCTTCGATGGCTATGTCAGAGATCATAAAGTATATATCGGTGATGATGCGGTGGGAGAGAGAAATGTTCCTGATCAGGAAGTCCATGTAGCGATCAGACCGGAAGGCTTTATTCCTGATCCTGAGGGTTATTTCTGCTGCGACTTTGATCGGATCGAAACGACTGGCCGCGATACCAGCATCGTCTGTCATAACAATAAATGTACTTCTGACGATGATATCAGAGCGATCGTGGAGAGCGATACGCAGATAAATAATAAAGATGGCAAGATCAGATTCAGACTTAAGGACAGCAAAGTTCATGTCTTTGGCAAAACAGATGAAAAGGTGCTGTGATGTTCAAGAAGAATAATCTTAAAGGCTGGCTCTATCTTTTACCGGCTCTGATGTTTATCGGAGTCTTTATGGTCTATCCTCTTATCGATGTATTGGTCTATTCATTCGAGGAAGGCTACAATTTTGCTTCTCAGACCTATAAGGGCGTCGGTTTATATAATTATTCCTATGTCCTGCATGATCCGTATTTCCTGCAGGCGGTAAAGAACACCTTTATTCTGGTCATCATTACCGTGCCTTTATCAACGGGTATTGCTTTGCTGATATCTTTAGCACTTAATTCAATCAAGAAGTTCAAGGATCTTTTTCAGACGATCTTTTTCCTGCCTTATGTGACCAATACTTTAGCGGTTGGCCTTGTGTTTATGATCCTTTTCAAGAAGACAGCTTATTCGGAAGGACTGATCAACCTGCTGCTTAATTCCTTTGGCATCGCTTCAATCGATTTCATCGAAGGACCTTATTGGGCTAAGATGTTTGTCTTATGCTTCTATACGATCTGGATCGTCTTGCCTTTCAAGATCCTGATCCTGACCAGTGCTTTAGCTTCTGTAAATAAAGACTACTACAATGTTGCCAGAGTTGATGGTACTTCAAAATGGCGCATTTTCTATAAGATAACTTTACCGATGATCTCACCATCGCTTTTCTATCTGATCATCACCGGCTTTATCGGTGCCTTCAAGGCTTATTCCGATGTTGTGGCTTTATTTGGAACCGATCTCAATTCCGCCGGTATGAATACGATCGTCGGCTATGTCTATGACATGTTATATGGCAATTCGGGAGGTTATCCTTCCTTTGCCTCAGCGGCTGCTCTGATCCTGTTTGCGATCGTCATGACGATCACTCTGATCAATCTGCTGGTCTCCAAGGAAAACGTGCATTATCAGTAATTATGGATAAGATAAGAGAACTCGAAAGAAAAAGCCGCATGCGTAATCTGGGCTGGTCGCTCCTGATTTTTGGTCTGCTCATTCTGTGGTCGATCATCGTCTTATTCCCGTTCTATTGGATGGTTCTGACTTCTGTAAAATCATATGCGGCCTATAATGCCGAATACATTCCGCAGTTTTTTACCCTGTCACCGACCCTGGAAAACTATATTCAGGCTTTTACGGCGGTTCCGTTAGCTCGTTATTTCCTGAATACCGTTATCTTTACAGTGATTACGACTCTCATCATGATGGTGGTCGTCGTGCTTTCGGCTTTCGCTTTTTCTAGACTTGAATTCAAAGGCAAGAATCTGGTCTTTACTTTGTTTCTTTCTCTGATGATGATCCCTAATGAACTGGTCATCATCACCAACTTTGTCACGATCACTAATGCCGGCTTGCGCAACAGTTTCCCGGGCCTGATCTTACCTAGTGTTACCAGTATCTTCTACATCTATCTGCTTAAGGAGAATTTTGAGCAGATCCCGGATGAGTTATATAAGGCGGCCAAGGTCGATGGCACCAGTGACATCAAATATCTGTTTAAGGTCATGATCCCGATCTGCCGTCCGACGATCGTGACGGTTCTGATCTTGAAGGTTATTGAATGCTGGAACGCTTATGTCTGGCCAAGACTGATCACTGATGATGAAAACTATTTCTTGGTTTCCAATGGCATTCAGACGATCAGAGAATCAGGATTTGGCCGAGAAAATATTCCGGCTATGATGGCTGCAGTTGTCGTTATTTCTTTGCCTTTGATCATCATCTTCCTTATTTTCCATAAGAAGATCATGGAAGGCGTATCAAGAGGAGGGACCAAGGGATGAGAAAACTGCTGAAGGTCCTTTTCACAGTTTTGCTGTTCATGAATATCTGCGGCTGTCATGGTTCTTTAGGTGCTCAGGTTTTTGCGATCCCGGAAGCGTTTGATGAAAACAGAAGCTATGAGATATCTTTCTGGGCCAAAAATGATACTAATATCAATCAGGTGAATGTCTATAAGAAAGCTATCAGTGACTTTGAGGAAATTTATCCTTTTATCAAAGTCAATCTGAAACTGTATACCGATTATTCAAGGATCTATAACGATGTCATCACCAATATTTCCACTAACACGACACCAAATGTCTGTATTTCCTATCCTGATCATATTGCGACTTATAAGACTGGTGTTAATACAGTCGTAGCCCTTGATGAACTGATTGAAGATGGAAAATACGGCCTGGGTGGAAGTGATGTGAAGTTTGATGGTCCGAAGAAAAATGAGATGGTCGAGGCTTTTCTGGATGAATGCATCATCGATGAACAGCATTATGCCTTGCCATTCATGCGTTCGAGTGAAGCTTTGTATATAAACAAGACTTATGTTGAAAAATTAGGATATGAGATCCCGGATGTTCTGACATGGGACTATATCTTTGAAGTCAGTGAAGCTGCCCTGGCCAAGGATGAAGATGGCAATTATCTTGTCAATGGCCAGAAGATCATGATCCCGTTCATATATAAATCAACGGATAATATGATGATCTCAATGCTGAAACAGCTTGATGCACCATATTCCAAGGAAGACGGAACGATCGAGATCTTCAGCGATACGACCAGAGACATATTAAAACAGATAAGCAAGCACGCTGAAAGCGGAGCATTCTCAACTTTCAAGATCTCGTCTTATCCGGCCAATTTCCTCAATGCCGGACAATGTATCTTCGCAATCGATTCGACTGCCGGTGCGACCTGGATGGGTTCTAATGCGCCGTTGCTGGATATCTCGGAAGAACAGCTGGTTGATTTTGAGACGATCGTGAAACCGATCCCGCAGTTTGATCAGAAGAATATCCGCATGATCTCGCAGGGTCCTTCACTGTGCATCTTCAATAAAGCTGATCCGCAGGAAGTATTGGCTTCATGGCTTTTTACCCAATTTCTGATCAGCAACAGCGTGCAGGTCGGCTATGCGATGACGGAAGGCTATGTGCCGGTTACGCTGAAAGCTCAAAACTCAGCTGAATATCTCGATTATCTCTCCAAAGCCGGTTCAGACAACAAGACCTATTATCAGATCAAGATCGATGCTTCTAAACTGCTGGTCGATAATATCGATAATACGTTTATTACGCCGGTCTTCAACGGCTCGGCATCATTAAGAGATGCGGCTGGTTCACTGGTGGAAAACACCTGCAAGTCTGCGCGCAGGGGTGAGACGATCAATGATGCTTACTTTGATTCTCTGTTTGAGAAGGTTACTTCGCTGTATCATCTTGATCAGGTTCAGAGTATCGAAAGCGATAAGGATTTAGGTCCATTGCCGACGACTGCAAAGATCCTGCTAGGAACCTTGCTGGTTTCCTGGATCCTGCTTGCCATATATGGCTATCGGGAGTGGCGCAAACAGAAAACACAATGATCATATTTATTTGCTTGTGATAGAATTTATTAGGGTTTTTATTGGAAGAACCTATAAGGAGGAAAAATGAAAAAGTTACTTACTATAACTGTTATGGTATTGATGCTGCTTGGCTTATGTGCCTGCAACAAGAAACCGGAAGAGACTCCGACTCCGGAACCAGCTCCTGCTCCAGCTGCATTTGATCCTTCAGCAAAATCAGAAGGCGTCATGACTTACAGCGAATTCGCAGCAGCAAACCTGGGTGATGAAGTCGTCATCGAAGGTTTCGTACAGGGCGCTCAGTCATACTGGCAGGGTGCCAAGTTCTATGTAGCTGATCCGGATGGTGCTTACTTTGTCTATTGCGATGGCAAAGGCGAAGACATCAATATTTCTGAAGAAGACTATGCCAAGATCGTAGCTTCCACCGACTACAAAGAAGGCTGGAAGGGTATCTGTGATGGTACGAAAGTACAGGTCAAAGGTGTCAAGGCTGAATGGTCTGGTGAAGTAGAAGTCTCAGAAGCTACAGTTACGATCCTTGATTCTGAAAAATGGGTCGCTGAAGCTGAAGATGTTACAGCTCTCTTAGGAACTGATGCTCTGATCGAAAAGATGAACAAGAAGGTCAAGTTCAGTGATATGACTGTTGAAGCTTCTAAAGATGCTGATGGCAATGATGTTGCATTCTTATACAACTGGGATGGTTCAGGTGAACCTGGCAGTGACCTTTATTTCAATGTTTCAGCTAACGGTACGACTTACAATTTTGTTGTTGAATCATATCTGTGCTATGACGGTTCTGATGTCTATGAAGCTGTTGAAGCATTAAACATCGGTGACAAACTCGATCTGGAAGGTTTCTTATACTGGTATAACGGGGCAAATCCGCATATTACTTCGATCACGGTCAAATAATAAAACCTTTAGGTGAAAGGGAATGGAAAATCTGTTCCCTTTTTGTATCCTAATTCATTAGAATTGTTATTTAATTTTAAGGGAAAAACCTTATAATATATATGTAGTCATAAATAGGAGGAAAAAATAATTATGGCAGTAAAAGTTGCAATTAATGGCTTCGGACGTATCGGTAGATTAGCTTTCCGTCAGATGTTCGGTGCCGAGGGTTACGAAATCGTTGCAATCAATGATTTAACAAGCCCTAAAATGTTAGCAAATTTATTAAAGTATGACTCAGCACAGGGTGGATACTGCGGTAAATTTGGTGAGAATCTTCACACAGTTTCTTCAAAAGAACCTGAATTAGAGGAAGATGGCAAGACAGTCAAGGTTCCTGGTTCTATCACTGTTGATGGCAAGGAAATCACTATCTATGCAAAACCAAATGCAGCTGAATTACCTTGGGGTGCATTAGATGTTGACGTCGTTCTCGAATGCACAGGCTTCTATACTTCTAAAGCAAAAGCACAGGCTCATATCGATGCAGGTGCCAAGAAAGTCGTTATCTCTGCTCCAGCAGGCAACGATCTTCCAACTATCGTTTACAATGTAAACCACACTACTCTGACTAAGGATGACAAGATCATCTCTGCTGCTTCTTGCACTACTAACTGCTTAGCACCGATGACTCAGGCATTAAATGACTATGCTCCGATCCAGTCTGGTATCATGACAACTGTTCATGCTTACACTGGTGACCAGATGATCCTCGATGGTCCGCATAGAAAAGGCGATCTGCAGAGAGCCAGAGCTGGCGCTGCCAACATCGTTCCTAACTCAACTGGTGCTGCTAAGGCTATCGGTTTAGTTATTCCTGAACTCAATGGCAAACTTATTGGTGCTGCTCAGAGAGTTCCAACAGTTACAGGTTCTACAACTATCCTTCACGCTGTAGTTAAGAAGGAAGGCGTTACTGTTGAAGGTATCAACGAAGCTATGAAGGCTCATGCTAACGAATCATTCGGTTACACAACTGAAAAACTGGTTTCTTCTGATATTATCGGTATGAAATTCGGTTCTTTATTCGATGCTAACCAGACAATGGTTTCTGACATGGGCGGCGACTGCTACTTAGTACAGGTTGTTGCTTGGTACGATAACGAAAATTCTTACACATCACAGATGGTAAGAACTATCAAGTACTTCGCTGAATTAGGTTAATCAGCTTAATCTAAGCACATAGTTTTTTAAAGGCAGGTGTTCAGACATCTGCCTTTTCTATTTGCCTAAAGCATAAATCACTAATAGAATTTATATGATGCGTAACGATCGTCTATATCAGTTCTGCAGAATAGTATTTACGCCTGTTTTCAGGTTGTTTTTTCATCCTGAAATTAAAGGCAAAGATAAGATCCCTGAAGAAGGAGCGATCATTCTGGCTGGCAATCATAAACATGCTTTAGATCCGATCTTAGTCGATATCTGTACCAGACGCACTGTTCATGCTTTGGCTAAAAGTGAATTGTTCAAAGGACTGTTTGGACCGTTTTTCAGAAGTATTGGCGCCATCAGTGTTGATCTGGATGCACCAGGCAATCCTGAGGCTTATGAAAAAGCGAAAAGTATACTGCTTGAAGGAGGAGTCATCAATATATCGCCTGAGGCAGCCCGCAACTATACCGACCAGCTTTTGCTTCCTTTTAAGAACGGCGCAGTGCGCATGGCAATGGAGACCGGCACAAAGATCATCCCTTACTGCATAAAAGGTGATTATCGTTTCCGTTCTGCTGATCTGAGGATCGTTTATGGCGAACCCATTGAAATAAAGACTGATGATATTGAAGAAGCCAATTCTCTGCTCTATCACACGATAGAGAAACTCTTGCGGGAGAACTGAGATGGCAAGGATATTGCTGGTACGTCCTGAGGAATCCCGCAGCAAGTATGATTTTCAGGGCGTGATCGAAAATGAATGCCTGGATCTGGAATGGATCTGCAAGATCCTTTCTGATCAGGGTCATGAAGTGACAATTTTTGATAAACAGGTTGAATCAGCTTCTTTTACAAGTTTCATCGCTGATAAACAGTTTGAGGTCTTCTATGGCGAATCGCGCTGTTTTCAGGAGCCTTTTATTCTTGAATATGCCAAAGCGTTTAAAGATAAATATAATGGGCTGGTGATCCTGGGCGGCATACATGCCCAGATCTGCAGACAGCGCCTGTTCCAAGATTATGTTGATCTTATTTTAAGCGGCTATAATTACTATGATTTGCCTTCCATAATAGAAGGAAGACGTGATGCTGATAATCTGTCTTATAAAACGGCTGCCGGCTGGATCTCGAATTCAACTGAAGCTGTCGATATCAATGATCTGCCCTGGCCGGATCGTTCCTGTTTCTATGCACATCCTGAGCGCTATCAGTATCTCGAACTCAAACATGCGATGTGGATCCGCAGCAGCTTTTCCTGTCCTTACCGCTGCCGTTTCTGTATCCGCAACCGTATGAACAATTCACTGTATTCAAGGCGAAACGTTTATGATCTGATCGATGAGATCGAAAGCAATGACAATGAAAACGTCTATCTGGTCGACGATGATTTTCTCTTTGACGAGAAATATCTTCAGAATTTTCTTGATGAGATCAGAAAGAGAAAAATCAGGAGAAAATACATCTGTTACGGACGCGCTGATTTCATCTGCTCCCATGAAAAGCTGATGAAAGAATTTGCGGATCTGGGTCTGTATTATGTACTGGTCGGTTTTGAAGATATCCGCAACAGCAGGTTAAATGATTACAACAAGGTCAATACCGTCGAAAACAATGAGAAATGTATAGAGATATGCAATCGATATGGCATCAGACTGATGGCGATGTTTATTCTTGGTCTTGATTATATGGGCAGGGATTTCAGTGATCTTTACGCATATATTAAGAAACATGATCTGAAACACGTGGCAGTTTCAATCTATACACCGGAACTTGGCATCAGTAAAGATGTGGAATACATAACTGATGATCTGACTCATTTTGATTATCTGCATTTAGTCTGTAAGCCAGACCATCTGAGTGTCAGAAGCTGGTATTTTCATTACTATGTCTTACTGATAAAACTGTTTTTAAAAGCCAGAAGAGATGGCGTATATGATTTCATCGATTATGGCGATTATATCCGTTCGTTCATCAGAAATATCTTTATGAAGGAGAAGACACATGAATGATCTGTATATTCTCTTTGAAAGATCCAATTCGCTGATCGGCAGGCTGGGAAGGGTGCTCATGCCTTATCCCTATACCCATGTGACGATCAGCTTTGATGGTGAATACTATCATTCTTTTTCCCGCCGCAAGTTACACAATCCTTTTGATGCCGGGCTGACGGAAGAAAAGCTGGCTTATTTTGCTTATGAAGAAGTTGAGGTAAAGATCTATAAAACTGAGATCTCAGATGAAGAGAAGGATAAAATCATCGCTTTTATGGAACAGGTAAAAGACTGTCCTTTTGATGTGATGGATATGATCCTGATGCCGATCGTACATGGCCATAAGAACAAAAGAGCTTATAACTGTATGAGCTTTGTCGCAGAGGTATTGACGATCCTTGATTATCCTTTGCCTAATAAACTATATAAGAACAGTATTGAAGATATTGAAAATGCTCTGATCAGTAAAGGGGTTAAGGGTGAAATTGTAAGACTGCCGAAACAGTTTGATGAAGAATATATGAGCAAAGTCAGTTTTAAAGATAAAACTAAAGCATTTATAAGACTGTTCAATAAGCTGTATGGGAAAACTGAAGATCAGAAACAGATGTTCTGATCTTTCTTTTTTAATTGAAGATGAAGGCTTATAATAAAAAAGATGTTTAAAAAACTGGATGAAAAATACAAGGACAGCAATATCTGGCAGTTCATTAAATTCAACCTCGTCTCTACTTCGACTTTTTTAGTACAGCTGTTTTTAGCCAATGTGCTTCCTTTATTTCTGAACAATATCAAAACACCTTTACCGCCATCCTTAAGCTGGATCTTTGATCCAAAAGCGCTCTTTGATGGACCAAGTCCTTATGTCGTAAACGGTGTTGTGACCTGGGGCTATGTATTGCCGTTTTTCCTGTCAAATTTTCTGGGTAATGTCTATGGTTATTTTGCGAATATGCGTTTTACATTCAAAAGCAGCTATTCAAAGAAGAGCCTCATCATTTATTTTGTGGTGCTCTTCAACCTGATCCTTATCTCGACCTGGCTGCAGGGCAAGGTAGCAGCTGCCGTGATGAAAACGTCGTTTGCCTGGCTCGCAAGATCTATAGCGGCCTGGGTTTCGGGAACTTTCCAGTTCCTGGTGATCTATCCTCTGGAGAAGTTTGTTTTATTTAGGGAGAAGAAAGATGTCTAAAGTAAGTATTATTGTTCCAATCTACAATGGTGAAAAAGTGATCAGAAGATGTGTTGATTCGATCATCAATCAGGATTATCGCGATCTGGAGATCATTCTCGTAGATGATGGCAGCAAGGATGATTCCTATAAGATCATAGAAGAATACGCGAAAAATGATGAAAGGATCGTTCTGGTCCATAAAGAGAACAGCGGCGTTTCAGCGACCAGAAATCTGGCTTTATCCATGGCGACCGGTGATTACATCCAGTTCCTCGATGTTGATGACTGGCTTCCTTTCGATTCGACGAAACTGATGGTCAGAGCGATGGAAGAAAACGATGTCGATCTGGTCATTGCGGATTTTTACCGGGTCGTTGGTGACAATGTCGCCAAGAAGGGTTCGATCAAGGAAGGCGGCGTTACGACAAGGAATGCCTTTGCGGATAAGATGATGCTTTCGCCGGCCGATTTCTATTACGGTGTGCTCTGGAACAAACTCTATAAGAAACAGATCATCGATTCTTATGCGATCAGGATGGATCAGAATATCTCCTATGGTGAGGATATGATCTACAATCTGGAATATCTCTTGCATGTGGAGAGGATCTACGTGCTCAAGAATCCGGTCTACTATTATGTACGCACCGAAGGCTCGCTGGTTATGCAGAACATGAATCTGGAAAGCACTATCAAGATGAAGACCGGTATGATCAAATATTATCGCGATTTCTATAAGAATATTACAGTTGCACATGATTATGAACAGCGCAAACCTTTTATCTATGGCTATCTGGTCGCCGTCTCAACTGACAGTTTTGCGATCCCATTTCTGGAGAACACCAAGAAACTGGGTGAAGAAAAAGGCGGCAAAGTTTATTACGACAAAGAACTTGATGATAATGAACTGATGAATAACTATCTGCGAAACAGGCTCTTTCTGAAAATGCTTAATCCTCTAGCCGAAGCCAAAGGACTGCGTGAAAATGAGATGATGATTCTTTACTATCTTTATAAAAAAGGCAAGAGTGCTTCTGGCGATGAGATCGCTTCCGTGTGTTCCATCGGTTCCGGAAACTGTGCAATATCTTTGGCTAAACTGCTGACTACTGCGCACCTGAAGGTCAGCGATGTCAATCTTTTTGATGATGACAAGATCCTTTATGAATATGTTTCAGGTGAACTGGATAAACAGTTTGACAAGATCCAGGATGATTATCTGGCGATCTGTTTCAATGGCGTAAGTGAAGAAGATCTGAAACGTTTCACCGAAGTCAGAAAACAGGTCTATGACAACATCAGGAAAACACTGATCAATCAATAATAATTAAAGGGGGTAGCAGCTATGAATGATTTACTGGAAAAAGAATACAAACGCAATCGCAAAGGCATGATCGCTGGCATCGTCTTGCTCAGCATCGCGTCTTTATTGCTTATTGTTTCTTTGATCAAAACGGTCAATATCAAAAACAATGCTTTGCATCTGAATGATGCGATCATTATGGAAGAAGGGCGTAAAGAAGGACGTCTTTCCTATCTCGACAGCGTTGGTTTCTATCAGTTTGCCTCTTATGGCGATGATCTGGGTTATTACATCGCCTACGATGAGGACTATATGTACATCATCTCGATCAAAGAGAAGGATTTCGATTACTTCGCTGATCAGTTTGATGATAAAGATACGGTCAGGATCTGGGGCTATACCAGAAAGATCCCAGAAGAAGCCAAACCATACGCGATCTCCGCAGTCAATGAAGATACAGGCGAAGAACTCATCACTGCTTCCAACTTTGATGATATGCTTGGTGATGTCATGCTGGAAGCAAAAAGAGATTCAGCGATCAATCTGTTCTCAATGATGTTCAATGTTGCATCGCTTGAACTGCTGATGGCTGCTCTGGCTTTGATCCTAGGCCTGATCCTCTTCTTTGTTGACCGCAGCAATTCTCACAGCTATGAAAAGTACCTGCAAGATGAGGAACTGAAAGCTGAACTGGAAGATGAGAATACAAAATACTATAAAGATATGAAACTGGCTTTGACGGATAAGCATGTCGTCAGTTTCAATGGTGCCTTGCATGTGCTTGATTATAGCGATATCTTCTGGGCATATCTGACCAGACACCGCACCAACGGCATTCAGGACTACAGCTTCCTGAATCTGTGCACCAGAAAGGGTGAACAGGTGATCTGCGGCAATGGCAAGACATTTGGCAAGAAGAATCGCAATGCAACTGCCGAGGTACACGAAGAGATCATCAGCAATATCCAAGCCAGGAATCCCGAAGTACTCATAGGCTATGATCAGAATAATATCAATGCCTATAATGAAATGATAAAAGCCAATAAACAGAACAATGAACAGGCCTGATTTCATCAAGCAACTGCATGATCTGGAAGCAGTTTCCGCGAATTGGCAAGGAGTTACTGTTTCCTGCAGGATCCAAGTTGAATATAACGAGAAAACCGAGAGCTATATCTTTTCAATTTCTTCGACTTTGAAAAATGATGGTGAAAGAAAACTCACTTCTATTACTTTTCTTATTGATTTTATTGGTGGTGAAGAGACAGTTTTTACTGATACGGAAAACTGGCTCGGTGTTGACCGCAGTCTTGATCAGTGGCAGAGTGTTGCATACGAGAGCGGCTTTCAAAGCAAGCTGGCGAAAAAACCGGAAAAGATCACTGTTCGCGTTAAAGAACTTAAAGATGTCGCTGAATTGCCTTTATATCATCTGCCTTTGCCTGGTGAATATCTGTATCAGGCCATAAATGACGAACACATCAATCAGATCAAAGAGAAAATGCCGGTCAAGGTCATCATTCAAAGAGGTTCAATAGCCGGAATAAGAAGTGAAAATGTTGAAGATGCAGAACAGATCAGGAAGATCGTTGAAGCATTCTGCAGCACGAAGATCTTCAAAAGAGAATATGCAATGGTCACCGATAATGACAATGCTTTGTGCTTTGAATTTGCGGATGGCTATAAATACATCATCAGATTCAATATGACCAATCTGGAATTATATGTTTTTGGACGCTATTATCTTTATTCCTTGACGAATCGGCTTTTCTGATCTCAAATCGTATAGTTAATCTGAGTTAATTGTTTTAAAATTCTTATATGAAAATCCGCAGCAATATTCTGATGTCACTTCTTCTGATCGCCATGCTGGTAATGACGCTTTTTGGTGCGATGAATGTGAAAAACAGGGAAAAAGAAAAAACGGAAGAAACGCCGCCGGTGGAAGATATACCGGTAAGCGATGTGCTTCCTGATTCTTTCAAGGGACAGATCAGTGATGATTTTGATGTACCTGAACAGGTGATGAAGACCATCACTGATTATATGGATGGCTATTATCTGAGCCTGTGCAAGCTGGAAACAGCTGATATTTCCGAGCTGTTTGAAAACGAAAAGATGGCAAAGATCTCTGAAAAAGCGATCTCCTTGCTGGTCAACGTGCGCAAGATGTATGACTTTGATCTGAGTCTCAAAGGCGGACACTATGATCTGAAAGTTACGGGTTATCGCAATGAAAACGGCCGCCATTATGTAGATATACTGGAAGATGACTACATGTATTTTGCTTTCCTGAATGGTATTGAATCATCGTCTTACGATATTGAAAACAGTTTTGTGATCGATGAAAATAATAAAATTATTGATCTGGAAAAGGTCCAGGGTTACTATCTGACTTTCTATGATGAGAAAGAGAAAAGTGTTGATGAAGTCTATGACTACTACATCAATCAGCTCAAGGATCTGACTGATTACAATATGGAAGTATTGCGCAGTAAAGCACAAAGCAAGCCATATGAGTCCAAACTTTCTTATGGGGTCGCATATGACCGCTCCAAGGCTGTATCCTATTCAAATCAGTATTATCATGAACGCAATCCGAAATGGTACAACTTTACCGATGAGGGCGGAAACTGTCAGAACTATGCTTCCCAGTCGATGCTGGAAGGCGGTATTTTGATGGATAATGAAGGGGAAGCTCAGTGGAAGTGCTATATTGAGGATCCCGAATTTGATCCGGAGATCAACGAAGAAGAAACGGCTTCGGGAAGGAGCAGATCATGGGTCAATGTCGAGTACTTCTATGAATATGCCAGAGATAATGAAGGCAAGGGACTGGTCGCTGATGTTAACATCAATTCCTATTATTGTGAACCGGGTGATATCGTGATCGTCGGCAACGCATCTTTAGCCCATACGGTGATCGTTTCGAGAGTCGTTGATGGCCATGTTCTGGTCAATTCCAATTCGATCGATATGAAGGATTATCCGCTTGAAGCCTATGTCTATACCAATATCATGGCAATCAAAATTCTTGGCTATAATAAGTGATCTCTATGATCACTTTTTATATAGTGATAAAGTGGTGCTAAGTTTTAGCACTCTTATTGACTGAGTGCTATAAATGATTATAATAAAGTATGGTAAGGAGGTTATCAGAATGATTAAACCATTATATAACAATGTATTATTGAAGAAAGTTGAAGCTTCCAACGAGACTAAAAGCGGCATCATAATCTCGCAGAAAGAAACTAATGAAGAGTTTGCGGTGGTTGCAGAAGTCAGCGGATGCAAGGAAGTTAAGGTAGATGATAAAGTCTATCAAATGCCTTTGAAGAAGGGTGATAAAGTCATGTATAAGAAGTATTCCGGCACTGATGTCAAAGATGGTGAACAGGAATATATTCTGATCAAGGCCGAGGATATTCTGGCCATTGTTAAATAGGAGGTTTGTTTATGGCAAAGATTGTTAAATATTCAAAAGACGCAAGAGATTCCGTATTAAAGGGTGTAGATACTTTAGCTGATGCCGTTAAGATCACTTTAGGTCCTAAGGGCAGAAATGTTGTTTTAGACAAGGGCTATGGTTCACCGCTCATCGTTAATGATGGTGTGACGATCGCCAAAGAGATCGAACTGGAAGACACCTTTGAAAACATGGGTGCCAAGATGATCTATGAAGTTGCCAACCACACTAATGATTCAGCAGGCGATGGTACGACAACTGCTACTTTACTGGCTCAGTCAATGATCCATTCCGGTCTTGATGCAGTTGAAAAGGGTTCAAATCCAGTCTTATTGAGAGAAGGTATTGAGATTGCAGCCAAGAGAGTTTCTGAGAAACTGCTCGCCAATGCGCGCAAGATCGATTCAGCTGCCGAAATAGCCAATGTTGCTTCTGTATCATCAGGATCCAAGGAGATCGGTGATATCGTTTCTGAAGCTATGGAAAAGGTCGGCAAGAATGGCGTCATCAACGTTGATGAATCCAAGGGCTTTGATACTTCATTAGAAGTTACTGAAGGCTTAAGATATGACAAAGGTTATATTTCACCTTATATGGTAACTGACAGAGAAAAGATGTCCGTAGAAATGGAAAATCCGGCAATCTTAGTCACTGATCAGAAGATCTCGACTATTCAGGAAGTATTGCCTTTGCTTGAACAGATCGTTTCTGCCAACAAGCCTTTACTGATCATTGCTGATGACATCGAAAATGAAGTTGTCTCAACTCTGATCGTCAATAAATTAAGAGGCACTTTCAATGTCGTTGCCACGAAGGCTCCGGGCTTTGGCGATAACCAGAAGGCCAATCTGCAGGATATCGCGATCCTGACTGGTGCAACTTTTGTTTCCAAGGATCTCGGCATGCAGTTAAAGGATATGGAGATGAAGGACCTCGGTTCTGCCAAGAAGGTCATTGTTGAAAAAGACAATACGACGATCATTGATGGCAATGGCACCAAGAAGGCTTTCAAGGAAAGAATTGCTGAGATCGAAAACCTGATCGAAAGAAGCACTTCTGACTATGACAAGAAGAATCTGAAAGAACGTCTCGCTAAACTGACCAACGGTGTTGCTGTTATCAAGGTCGGTGCGACTACTGAATCAGAACTCAAGGAAAAGAAGCTCAGAATCGAAGATGCTTTGAACGCAACTAAGGCTGCAATCGAAGAAGGTATCGTTACCGGTGGCGGCTGTGCACTTATGAGCATTTACAAAGATCTCAAGGATAAGGTTACTGATGCCGATCCAGATGTTCAGAAGGGTATCGCGATCGTCTTTGATGCTTTGACTAAGCCATTATTCCAGATCGCTGAAAATGCCGGTCATGATGGCAAGCAGATCGTTGACAAGCAGCTCTCTCAGAAAGCTAATGTCGGTTTTGATGCCAAGAATGGTGAATGGGTCGATATGTTCAAAGCCGGTATCGTTGATCCTTGTAAAGTTACAAGATCAGCTTTACTCAACTCAGCTTCCATTGCCGGTTTACTGATCACAACTGAAGCTGCTGTTGGTACGATCAAAGAACCAGAGCCAGCTATGCCAGCCGGCGGTATGGGCGGAATGTACTAAAGAGCAGTTCATAAACAACAATAGAAAAAGTTCTCTTTCGCAGAGAACTTTTTTGTATAATATCCTTAATAATTCAAATATGGAGGAATAATGATATGCCTGGTCCAAGGGGTGGCAGAAACTTTCTGACCGAAGAAGAAAAAGCAAATGCGCCGGAAGTGACATGGCCTTTGCTGAAAAGAGTCTTTTCCTATCTTAAACCGTATATTCCGCAGCTGATCCTGGCCTTGTTGTCCATTGGCCTTTCGGCTGTACTCGATATGTATCCTTCACTGCTGACCGGCAGGATCGTCGATGAAGGACTTATCGGGCGTTCGATGCCGATCCTGATCAAGCTGGTCGTCATCTCTTTCTTTCTGAAGATCGCTTCCAATCTGATTGGCGTCTTGCAGAATTATATGAACTCCTGGATCGCTCAGCATATCACTTATGATATGCGCAACCAGATGTTTGCCCATCTGCTGAAGATGAGCAATCGCTTCTTCACGGAAAACAACCAGGGCGATATCATCACCCGCATGAACGATGATATCTCTGGTGTGCAGCAGATCATTTCCAATACCTTTGCCTCGATCCTTTCCAATCTGATCACGCTGATCGCGGCTTTGATCGCGATGTATCAGCGCAACTATATCCTGGCCACTCTGGCTTTGATCATAGTGCCTCTGTTTTCTTTGCCAACCAGGATGGCGGGCAAGAAACGCTGGTCTTTGACCAGAGAAGCTCAGGAATGCCGTGACGAGATCAATGGCATTCTCAATGAAACACTGTCAGTTTCCGGTCAATTGCTGGTCAAACTGTTTACGGCTGAAGACAGGGAATACGAAAGATACCGTCAGGCTAATGAAAACATGATCAAGCTCAACATCAAGGAATCAATGGCTGGCCGCTGGTTCAGAATGATGATGAGTACCTTCACTTCCTTTGGACCAATGCTGATATATCTGGCTGGCGGCATCATCATGATGAACTATGATTCAAGTCTGAGTGTCGGCGATATCACCGTTATGGTCTCTTTATTGAGCAGGATGTATGGTCCGGTCAATTCCTTGCTTTCAATTGGCGTAGAATGGATCAGATCCATGGCTAACTTTACGCGAATTTTCGAATACTTTGATATGGAACCGGAAATTCAGGAAGTCAAGAAACCTTTAAAACCATTTGATTCAAATGGCACAGTCAATTTTGTGAATGTTGATTTCGGCTATAATCCGGATCGGCAGATCTTAAAGAATATCTCTTTCTCTTTGCCTAAAGGCAAATGCGTAGCACTGGTCGGTCCTTCCGGTTCAGGCAAGTCGACGATCGTCAATCTGATCCCGCGTCTTTATGATGTCTGGAATGGCGTCGTATCCTTTGATGGCATCGATGTGCGAAAGCTGGATCTGAAATGGCTCAGAAGCCAGATCGGTCTGGTCTCGCAAGAGACCTATCTCTTCTCGGGAACGATCAAGGACAATCTGTTATATGCCCGCCCTGATGCGTCGATGGAAGAAATGATCGAGGCCTGCAAGAAGGCCAATATCCACGATTTCATCGCAGCTCAGCCGGAAGGCTATGACACGATGGTCGGCAATCGCGGACTGAAGCTTTCCGGTGGTGAAAAACAGCGTATTTCGATCGCCAGAGTCCTGCTAAAGGATCCTTCACTGATGATCTTTGATGAAGCGACATCAGCGCTTGATACGATCTCTGAAGATCTGATCCAGCAGGCGATCGAACCGCTTATCGCCGAAAGGACTTCGATCCTGATCGCTCATCGTCTCTCCACTGTCTTGCACGCTGATGAGATCCTGGTCATCAAGGATGGCGAGATCGTTGAAAAAGGCAAACATTCCGAGCTGGTAAAAGCTGGCGGTGTCTATACAGAACTCTATGAGAAACAGTTCAAGAGACTGGAAGTAGAAGAGGGAAAGAGCTGATTGAAAACAGTTTCATAAGAATTTTCAAAGATTTTCATAAATTGAAATATATTTCACAATTCTTTCACATTTATAGTTTATATTAATAGTGTAAAAAGTTTTTTCATTTTAATCCTTTGAGAGAAATAGAGCAGGCGCTCTATTTTCTTTTTGCTATAATAGGTTATGTGGCCCCATAGTCTAATGGATCAAACAATCCCCTCCTAAGGGATAGTTACAGGTTCGATTCCTGTTGGGGCCGCCATTTTTTTAACTGGAAGTCATATTAAGCAATGAAAAACAATAGATATAATGCACAGATAATCAAACTTACCGGCGGTCAAAGTGCTGAAGACACAAAGAAGATCGAAGCTTTTTTTGAACTTCTGGAAGAAAAATGCGATCTGCCTTTTGTCAGCAAGAATCTTCTGACTGAACACTTTTTAAGAGCTTTTGAATATTACCTGGATCAGGGGAAAACAGTAAGCGAGACCGTCAAACTGCTTGATCCTGCAAAACTGGGTGATTTTTTCATGGATGATTCCCGCCAGTATTATTCTTTGGACAATGCGGCGATCGTTTACCCTTTAGGCATGACTTTTGATCAGATGCCGATGTTTAGGGTTTCGGCTGTATTATATGAAGATATCGTGCCCGAATTGCTGCAGATCGCTCTAGATTTGACGATCAAGCGCTTCCCGCTCTTTCTTTCGATCATCAAGAATGGTTTTTTCTGGCATTATCTGGAGACGACCAAACTCATCCCGATCATCGAAGAGGAAAATGATATCCCCTGCAAGCCGATATCACTGATCTTAAGAAGCAACCGTTCTTTCCGTCTGCTTTACTACAAGAAGAGGATATCCCTTGAGGTCTTTCATGTTCTCTCTGATGGCAGCGGGGCAATGATCTTCTTAAAGACGCTGGTCAGTGAGTATCTGCGTCTGCTTGGTCATGAGATACCTTGCGGAGAAGGAGTCAAGGATCTGAATGAGCCGGTTCCGGAAGAAGAGCTGGCAAACGAATTCATCAAGGCTGAAGGTTCGGGAAGTCTTTCGACTTTTACTGATAAAAAGGCTCTGCAGCTTGATGGCAAGCTTGTTCATACAAATATGTCGCGGATCATTCATTTCAATATGTCGGCTGCACAACTGAAAAAGGCGGCCAAAAGATACGATGCAACGGTTACGACATATCTGCTGGCTTTGGAGTTTTTGGCTATCAGAAAGGCGATCAGTGCCAATAAAGGGGCAGTCAATGTGCAGATCCCGGTCAATATGCGCAAATTTGATGGCTCTGTCACGATGCGCAACTATTCGATGTATTTCAATGCGAGCTGTGAGCTGAATGACATCAAAGACAGAAAACAGCTTATTGAACTTTTCAGCGAACAGTTTAAGGAAAGAGGCAACGAAGAAGTCATGAACAACATGATGAAGACGACTGACAAGCTCATCTCCTCGCTTTCATTTGTTCCGCTGATCATCAAGACGCCTTTGATGCAGGTGATATATCCCTATATGGCCAACAACATCGTGACTGGTGTCTTATCCAATCTGGGTGTGATCGAAACACCGGTCGAGATGAAGGAATATGTCGATAAATTCCTGTTTATTCTCAATCCAAGCCGGCCTAACCGTTTCATGTCTTCTTTAGCTACTTATAAAGATAAAGCCGTTTTTACGATAACGAAAGCGAATCGGGAAGAGACACTGGAAAATGAACTGCTGAGACTTCTTGAGGAAGACGGATTGAATATAGAACTGGAGGGCAGTGTTGATTATGAATCGTAAGATCACTTATCCCGTACCTCACCGTCAGTATCGTTTTTATCGGGTTTTCAGGGAGTTTGCCAGATATGCCTTTATAATTGCCGGAGCGGTGTGCCTGTTAATAAACTACCTGCTTAAAGGCAAGGCCTGGTCGATCATTGTTGTCTGGTCCCTGTTTGCCTCATGGAGTCTGCTTTTTTCGCTGCGCTTAGTGGAATTTTCGATCTTCTCCCATGCGGTCAAGGTTGTATTCTATCTGGTGGTCTTGCTGATCCTGATCGATCGCTTTCTGGCACCGGGCTGGGCTAAGACGGTAGTTCCGATCGTCTTATTCGGCTATCTGCTTGTCATGTTTATCGTCTTTTTTGCGACTTATGGGCGAAGAAGAAGACACCTGGTCTCTATCACCATGCTGGGCTTATTCAATCTGATGCTGATACCGTATTCCTCATCCTGGCCGATCAGAAACTGGGTCGCTTTTGCCTTTCAGATCGCTTCAATTGTATTATTCATAGTGATGATTATAATAAACTTTAAAGACCTCAGATATGAGCTTAAAGCCCGTTTTATGATGAAAACAAAATAGTATAATAATAATGTAGTTGATCCATTAAAATAAGGAGGAAAATTAATGGCAAACAAATACGCTGGTACACAGACAGAGAAGAATTTGCAGGCGGCTTTCGCCGGTGAATCACAGGCAAGAAATAAGTATACTTATTTTGCATCCAAGGCCAAAAAAGAAGGCTTTGAGCAGATCGCCGCTTTATTCTTAAAGACAGCCGATAACGAAAAAGAACATGCAAAGATGTGGTTCAAAGAGCTTGATGGCATTGGCGATACAGCTCAGAATCTCGCTGCCGCTGCTGACGGTGAAAACTATGAGTGGACTGACATGTATGAAGATTTCGCCAAGACTGCTGAAGCTGAAGGCTTCAAAGAGCTTGCTGTAAAATTCCGTCTTGTAGGTGCAATTGAAAAGCACCATGAAGAAAGATACAGAGCTTTATTGAAGAATGTCGAAGCTCAGGAAGTATTTGCGAAGTCAGAGGTCAAAGTCTGGGAATGCCGCAACTGCGGTCATATCGTAGTTGGCACAAAGGCTCCGGAACTCTGCCCGGTATGTGCTCATCCTAAATCATACTTTGAAGTGAACGCAGAAAACTATTAAACAAAAACAAGGCGAATCAATCTGATTCGCCTGTTTTTATGACATTGATATTGGGAATGATAAGTCTGGCCTGATCGATGAATTTATCCGGATCAGAGCTCACATAGTATAAGCGCTTTACTTCTTTCTGATCATTGAGATCATCTTTTAGATATTCCAGCAGATCATCGATGACCAGGCGTGAAGAAGAGACGATCTTGAGATCGGGATATTCTTTCTTGCACATATCGATCAGCACGTCGTAATGGGTGCAGCCTAAGACCAGTGTATCGATATCTTCAGCAATCAGCGGCTTCAGATAATCAAGCAGAGCTTTTTTTGTGGCTTCTTTTTTATTGATGAAATCACCGCTTTCGATCATCGGCACCAGCAAAGGGCAGGCGGCCTGAAAGACTTCTGCTTTTGAATTATAAATGTGAATTCTGTTTTTATATGTTTCTGATCTGACGGTCATTTCCGTTGCCAGTACGCCGATGCGGCCATTGACTGTGATCTCGGCGGCTTTTTTTGCGGCCGGATCAAGAACACCGAGAAGTCTGATATCACTTTCTCTTCTGAGCTTATCGCCTACATTGGAATCAACGGTATTGCAGGCGATGACGATCGCTTTAAGATCATATTGTCTTAAAAAGGCGATGTTGTTGCAGGCAAGCGAAAGGATTTCCTCTCTGTTCTTGGAACCATAAGGAACATTCTTGGTGTCACCAAGAAAAACAACATTTTCCTGAGGCAGTTTTTCGATCAGCGACCTGACTGTCGTCAGACCGCCGAGTCCTGAATCAAAAACGCCGATATATTTTCTGCTCATAATGAATTAACGATCTGTTTGAAATGTCTGCCGCGCTCTTCATAGCCTGAATACTGATCAAAACTTGAGGTAGTCGGCGATAATAAGACGACATCACCGCTTTGTGCGATCTTTACGGCTTCATTTACCGCTTCATCAAGCGTAGTGACGATGATCGGATCATCACATAGGTCGCCGGCGATTCTTCTGCCGGCCACGCCAAAACCGATGATCTTTTTGACGCAGCCAAGATGCTTGCGCATTTCAGACATATCAAGTCCTTTTTCATAGCCGCCGACTAACAGGATAACGCCTTTATCAAACGCATTCAAGGCGATGATGGTCGCATCGGTATTGGTACCTTTGGAGTCGTTGTAGAATTTTACGCCGCTGATCTCCTTGACGAATTCAATGCGGTGTTCGACGCCTTTGAACGCATCGATGGTCTTATAGATATCTTCATTGGAAATGCCAAGAGCTTTGGCTGCTGTGACAGCGATAATGATATTCTGCCAGTTATGTTTTCCGACGAGGTGGATGATATCCAGTGGAATGATTTTTTCGTTGTTGACAAAAATATAGCCGTCTTTGATGTAAGAATAGGTATCATTTCTGATCAGAGAGAATGACTGAATTCTGCAGTTGATCGGATAGCGGTCAGTGTATTCCTTAAGCACTTCATCATCGGCATTATAGATGAAAATATCATCATCTTTCATATTGCGATAGACCTGAACTTTGGAGCGGTAATAGGCATCCAGAGAGCCCATGGTCTCAAGATGATCAGGAGTAAGATTGATGATGGTCGCTATCTGAGGACGGAACAGATCGATATCGACCAGCTGATGGTTGGAGATCTCTAAAGAAATGTAATGTCCTTCCTCCTCCATCAGGTTGTGATCCAGAAGCAGTTCACATAAAGGTGTACCGATATTGCCGCCCACGTGAGCTTTATCTTTGAAAGCTGTTTTAAGCAGCTCATACATGATCGTTGTAGTTGTCGTCTTGCCATTGGTGCCGGTGATAGCGATATAGTGCTGCGGCTTGGCAACATCAAAGGCGAGTTCGATCTCGGTAATGATCTTGATCTTTCTTTCTTCCAGCTTTTTTACGATCGGGGAAACAGGCGGGACACCCGGGTTTTTGATGACCAGGTCATAGTCTTTTTCAAAGACTTCCATTTCCTGTCCCATGATCTCAACATTCAGTCCTTCAAGAAAAGCACGATCTTCCTCATTGATCTGTTTTTTCTCTGATAAAAAAATGATGGCACCCAGTTTAGCCAGGACTCTGATCGCTGCTTTGCCAGAGCGAGCCAGCCCGATGACCAGTACCTTTTTGTTTCTATAATCCATATGCTTAATTTTATCATTATTGTTGACTTAATTAAATCATCAGGTACAATGTTGTCTATGAATGCCAGAGTATCTTTAAGCAATCCATCCGCATCTTATTTCGATGAAGTTGAAGTAATGGGCATTGAAGATCAGAATCATTTTTCCTATCGTGATAACGAAGGTTCAAAGTGTGAAATGTTTATTTCTGATGGAGGATTGTGCCTGTTTAAACAGGCTGAAGATCATGAACTGGAGCTGCATTTACTGGATAACAATTATGCGAAAATCAGCAGTGCCGAAGGAATTATACAAATTGATGCGAAAGTGGTTGCATATTCTATAAATAGTGATATATTAGTAATGCGCTACCTCATCTCTGATGAGGAAAGAACAATCAGAATACAGTATTATTAGGAGTAAAACAGATATCATGTCTTGTACCAAATCAATGACTGACGTTGCTTACGATGTCCTGTCAAAAAAGAAACGCTCAGTCCAGTTCAACAAGCTCTGGGAAGAAGTGGCAAAGATCTATGGTGCTTCTTCAGATCGAATTGGCAGATTCTATTCCGATCTTAGCCTTGATACCCGTTTTGTTTCCCTGAAGGAAAACAAATGGGATCTCAGAGAGAGACGCAAGTTTGAAGAAACACATGTCAACATCTCAGAAATCGAACTCGAAGATGAGGAAGTGGAAGAGATCGAAGACGAAGGACCGTCAGTTATTTCTGAAGCAGATGAATACTAAAGACTCGCAAGAGTCTTTTATTATAGAATAAGCTTATGAAGTATATCATTTTTGATTTCAATGGCACTGTACTTGATGATACGCTGGTCTGTCTGCAGGCGGAGAATGATACGATCAGTCATTATGGGCTGAAACGTGATCCTTTGACTTTGGAAGAGTATCTGCAGATTTTTACCTTTCCCGTCAAGGATTACTATGAAGCGGTCGGCTTTGACTGGGATGTCTATTCTTATGAAGAAGTGGGGCGCTATTGGTTTGAACGCTATCGGGCAATGCGCAACGACTACAAGGTACATGACGGCGTGATCGATTTTCTTAAGAAGAGTCACGCCAGGGGATACAGGAATATCCTGTTAAGTGCTTCAAGTCTGATTGAACTCAAGAAACAGCTTAAGGAACTGGAGATAGAGGAATACTTTGATGAAGTGCTGGGTATCGATAATATCTATGCCGGATCAAAGGTTCAGATCGCCTTAAACTGGATCAAAGACAAGAATCCTGATGATTGTCTGATGATCGGTGATACCCTGCATGATTTGGAGACTGCTCAAGCCATGAATATCCGCTGTGTGCTGGTGGCCAAAGGCCATCAGGCCAAAGAGCTGCTTAAAGAGAAATGTGATGAAGTATATGATGATATCAGTGAGGTGAAAATATGATGAGAATAGGTCAGTCAAGAGATATACATAAACTGGTGGAAGGCCGAGATCTGATCCTTGGCGGCGTGAAGATCCCTTATGAAAAAGGTCTGCTGGGTCATTCCGATGCAGATGCGCTGCTGCACGCGATCATCGAATCACTGATCGGGGCAATGGGCTTAAAGGATATCGGCACGCATTTCCCGGATACCGATCCGAAGTATAAAGGCGTTTCGTCCTTGCTGCTGCTGGATCATACCTACAAGCTGCTCAAAGATAATGGCTATAAAGTGGTAAATATTGATTCTTTGATCAATATCGAGAAACCAAAAATGGCTCCGCATATCGATGAGATGCGTAAAAATATAGCCGAGCACCTGCATTGCGATATTTCTCAGATCAATGTCAAAGCGACCAGAGGCGAAGGCCTGGGCTTTGTGGGAAGAGGTGAAGGCGTGCTGGCCGAAGCCGTCTGTCTGATCGATGAAGATAAGTGAAGTCAAAGCCGACGATAAAATCTATGAAGAGCTGATCAGGCTTTCTGAGAAATGGGAAGCAGAAAACAGTTGCTATGGCTATCGCGCAAATAAGAAAGAGGACATAGAAGGCAACAGGATCTTTCTTGCAGCCCAAGACGGCAAGATCATCGGCTATCTGTTTGGCCATAAAACAAGGAAAGAAAGCATGCGTTCTGCTGTCCCGCTGGACAAAGACTGTTTTGAGGTCATGGAGATATTTGTTGAGAAGGAATATCGGAATAAGGGAGCAGGCAAAGCGCTATTCAAATATATGGAAGAACAGGTCGAAGAAGAATACATAGTCGCCTGTACAGCCACCAAGAATTACAAGGCGATCCTGCACTTCTATATTGATGAAGTGGGAATGATCTTCCACAGTGCTTCTCTATACAAGAAAAAATAAAAATATGGTGCATCTGCTGATGCACCATTTTTATGCTTTGTTAGATCTTGTTGTCGCAGCCTAAGACATCGACGATCTTGTGTTTGACAAGCTGTTTGATGTTTTCTCTGGCTGGTTTGAGATATTCACGCGGGTCAAACTTCTCTGGATGTTCATTGAAGAACTTACGGATCGTACCAGTCATGGCCAGACGCAAGTCAGAGTCGATATTGATCTTGCAGACAGCGAGCTTGGAAGCTTCTCTGAGCTGTTCCTCTGGAACACCTACAGCATCAGGCATATTGCCGCCGTTTTCGTTGATCATCTTGACATATTCCTGTGGAACAGATGATGAACCGTGGAGAACGATCGGGAAGCCCGGGAGTCTTCTTGAAACTTCTTCAAGAATGTCGAATCTGAGTGGTGGAGGTACGAGGATGCCTTCTTCATTTCTTGTGCACTGTTCAGGTTTGAACTTGTAGGCACCGTGTGATGTACCGATAGCGATAGCTAATGAATCACAGCCTGTTCTTCTGACAAATTCTTCAACGTCTTCAGGTCTAGTGTAAGATGAATCTTCAGCAGAGACCTTGACATCGTCTTCAACACCGGCAAGTGTACCTAATTCAGCTTCAACAACAACACCATGAGCGTGAGCGTAATCAACGACCTGTTTGGTGATTGCGATATTCTCTTCGAATGGTTTTGATGAGCAGTCGATCATGACGGAAGTAAAGCCGTCATCAATGCATGATTTGCAAATCTCAAATGAATCACCGTGATCCAGATGTAAAACGATTGGCAAACCTGTTTCGATGCAGGCGGCTTCAACCAGTTTTACCAGATAAGTTCTGTTGGCATAAGCTCTAGCGCCCTTGGAAACCTGCAGAATGACCGGAGCGTTGCATTCTTTAGCAGCTTCAGTGATACCCTGAATAATTTCCATGTTGTTTACATTGAAAGCTCCGATAGCATAGCCACCATTATATGCTTTCTCAAACATTTCTTTAGATGTAACTAATGGCATATATATAAATTCTCCTTTTTCTATAAATTATTATAACGCAAAAATTTATGTATAATGGGATATATGGAATTAAAAGAAAAACTTCTGGCAAACGACTATTCGATCTGTACTTCGAGCGGCTACGTCTCTTGCGAGCGGGGCATAAAGCCGGTCATCGGACCAATGAGAGAGGACCTTTATTTCTTCAAAGGACAGAGTGCGGCAGATAAAATTATCGGCAAGGCATCAGCGATGCTTCTGACGCTTTCAGGCGTTAAAGATGTCTACGCCCTGACCATTTCAAAGGCCGGTCAGGAGATTTTTGAGCGCTATAATATCCCGTATAAGTATGACAGGCTTGTTGATTATGTCATCAATCGTGAAGGCAATGGCATGTGCCCGATGGAGATGACAGTCAAGGATATAAGTGACCTGAAGGAAGCTTTTGAAGCACTAAACAGAAAACTGCAGCAGTTAAGCAAATAAACGCATATTATGAGTCTGATAGAAATCAAAGATGTATATTACGCCTATAACGAACAGAATAAAGCCATTGATGGTGTTTCTTTTGATATCAAGCAGGGCGATTATGTGACGATCATCGGTCATAACGGTTCAGGCAAATCCACACTGGCTAAACTTATTGCCGGTCTGCTGCCGGTGAAAAGCGGTTCAATCACCGTTGGCGGTCTGGAAGTAAATGAAGACAATATCGCCGCAATCAGAACAAGACTGGGCATCGTCTTTCAGAACCCGGATAATCAGTTCATTGGTTCGACCGTCAAGGATGATATCGCTTTTGGGCTGGAAAACAGACAGATCCCCAGCGAACAGATGGAAGGGATCATCAGAGAGTATTCTGAAAAAGTCGGTCTGAGTGACTATCTTGAATATGAACCGCAGAATCTTTCCGGCGGTCAGAAACAGCGTGTGGCGATTGCTGGTATCCTGGCGATGAAACCGGATATCCTGATCTTTGATGAAGCCACTTCGATGCTTGACCCTAAGGGCAAGAAAGAGATCAAGAAGCTGATGTATGACCTGGCGGCAGGCGATGACATCACGATCATTTCCATTACACATGATATTGAAGAAGTGCTGCAGTCTGATGACTGTGTGGTTTTGAATAAAGGAAAGCTTTTCATGCATGACAAACCCGAAAAGGTCTTTGCGGATGCCGAGAAGCTGCGAAAGATCGATCTGGATGTTCCATTTGTAGAACAGATCAGAGAAGCTTTTGCGAAAAGAAAGATCAAACTGAAAAATGATGATCTGAAGGGGATGGTGGAGCAGTTATGCCGATATCGTTCAAATCATTAAGCTATATCTACAACAAAGGCATGCCCTATGCCCATAAAGCGTTGGATGACATTAACCTCGATATTAAAGAAGGTGTCATTACAGCGATCATCGGGGAGACTGGTTCAGGCAAATCAACACTGGTTGAGCATCTGAACGCTTTATTGCTTCCGGATGAGGGCTCTTTGGAAATTCTTGATTACAATATCGTAGCGGGACAGAAACAGAAGTTTTTGAAGCCACTGCGTAAAGATGTCGGACTGGTCTTCCAGTTCTCGGAATATCAGCTCTTTGAGGAAACGGTTCTTAAAGATGTCGCTTTCGGTCCTTTGAATTTCGGTGTCTTTCCTGATGAAGCACTCAAGATGGCTGCCGAAGCTCTTAAACTGGTCAATATCGATGAAAGCTATTTTGATGTTTCACCTTTGGAATTATCCGGCGGCCAGAAAAGAAGAGTTGCGATCGCGGGTATTATTGCCTGTGATCCGAAGATCATCGTGCTTGATGAACCGACTGCCGGCTTGGATCCGCATGGTTCCAAAGAGATCATTGATCTTTTCATCAGTCTGAATAAGAGACTGCATAAGACGATCATCATCGTTTCCCACGACAATGAGATGGTCTATAACTATTGTGATGAGACAGTTGTACTCTCTCATGGCAAGATCAGATATCATGGTTCGACTTTTGAACTGTTCAGCAATAAAGAATTACTGAAAGAATACAATCTGCTTGAACCGCAGATCGTGACCTTCAGGAATCTTTTACAGGATAATGGCTTTAAACTCAGCGATGAAGCCAGGACTTTAGACAGTATCACGGAAGAGATAGGAAGGCAGCTCAAATGAACAATCTGGTATTTGGCAAATATATTCCTATCGATTCACCGATGCATCGCCTCGATCCGCGTGCCAAGCTGATCGGTCTTTTCCTGATGATCGCCGCCGTCTTCGTTCCGAAGAGCTGGTGGGTCTTCTTGGTTATCGCGATCCTGCTGACGATCGCTTTGGCTTCAGCCAAGATCGGTATCAGGATGATCGTCCAGTCCTTCAAACCGATGCTGATGATGATGCTGTTTCTGCTGATCATCAACTCTTTGACGGTCAAGACCGGTGAGCCTCTGTTTGCGATCGGCACTTTTACGATCTATCATGATGCGATCTTCAATACACTGTTTGTCATTGTCAGACTGCTGCTGATGATCTCGATCACGACTTTACTTACGGCTACAACCAATCCGCTCGATCTGACCCTTGGCATAGAATGGCTGCTTAAGCCTTTGGAAGTCATCCACTTCCCAAGCCATGAAGTCGCCATGATGGTTTCGATCGCTTTGCGTTTCATTCCGACGATCATTGAAGAAACGATCAGGATCATGAATGCCCAGAAATCACGTGGTGTCGATTTCGAAAATGGCAAGCTTTCGCAGAAGATCGCTGCCATCCTTTCTTTGATCGTACCGCTGTTCTCGGTCGCTTTTGAAAGAGCTTATGAACTGGCTGATGCCATGGAAGCCCGTGGCTATGTACCAGGTGCCAAGCGGACTCGCTATCACGTTCTGAAGTTCAAATTCACTGATTATCTGTTCATCTTCATCTGTGGCCTGGTGCTTGCTTTCTCAATCGCCAGCCGATCATTTCTATGAGATATAAAGTTACAATCGCCTATGACGGCCGCAATTATGCGGGTTTTCAGTCCCAGATCAATGCTTTGGCGATTCAGGATGTAATTGAAGGAGTTCTGCAGAAGATCTTTTCCGAAAAGATCCGCATCGTCATGTCTTCCCGTACCGATGCCGGTGTTCATGCGAAAGGGCAGGTCTTTCATTTTGATTCACCAGCTGTTAAAAATGAAGGAAAACTGAAGTTCTCGATGAATTCGCTGCTTCCGAAAGATATCCATGTCAAAGAAGTAAAACAGGTTCCAGAGAGCTTTCACGCGCGTTATTCAGTCAAGAAGAAGACTTATGAATATCTGATCAATCTGGGTGAATATGATGTCTTTCTCAATGGCTTTGCCTATCAGTGTTTCTATAAACTGGATGTTGAGCTGATGAAAAAGGGTGCTGAAAAATTCATCGGAATTCACGACTTCACATCTTTCAATACCTCCAGTCTCAAGGAATATCCTATCCAGATCAGAGAGATCACGGAGTTTAAGATCACCCGTCAAAAGGATCTGCTGAAAATCAGAGTTACCAGCAGCGGTTTTCTGCGCAATATGGTCAGGATCATGGTCGGAACTTTGATCGATCTTGGCAGAGGCAAAAAGAGTCTTGAAGATATCGATGATATGTTATATCACCCCTGTAAGGGCACAAGGAGATATAATGCCGACCCTAACGGCCTTTATCTGATCAGAATATTCTATTAAAATAAAACTATGTTCAAGAAGATTGCCAGATTCATCTGTATCCTGGAACTGATCATCGCTGTCGTCATGTATTTTGCGATCGCTTATCAGTTTGATAATGACAGGATCATCATGAAGATCTTGCCTCATACGGATTTTGAGGCAACGCTTTTGCGTCTGTCGATCTATATCGTGCCCGGCATCAACATCATCGCCGGAGTCTTTGGCATCACTTTCTGTACCAAAGGCATTCTGATCTTTGCGGGTGTGCTGGAAATACTCAACGGCATCCTGACTCTTTACTACAAAGGAGGCAGTGATCTGATGAATACCATGGGTATCATGATGATCGTCATCGGTATCATCTTTATCATCTGCATCATATTTGCGAAAGATCTCAAAAGTGATAATAAGAAAAGAGATCTCTGATAAAAAACTATTATCGGTTAAGACAAAGCGGAATTATTCCGCTTTATTGTTGGAAGGAGAGGAAATGGATCTTAAGGAAATGAAATGGATAAGGGAGCCATCTGATTATAAGATTGGTGATGATTATGTAGAGATAACTACGGCTCCTCATACCGATCTCTGGCAAAGAACCTACTATCACTTCCGCAATGATAATGCTCCTGTATTGCAGTTTGAGACAGAAGAAAAGTATTTTTCCTTTATTGTAAAAACAGACTTCAGCAGCTCTCATCAGCGTTTTGATCAGTGCGGGATCGCGATGTATCTTGACAGTGAAAACTGGCTTAAGGCTTCGGTTGAGTATGAAAATGAATCCTTTCAGCATCTTGGTTCAGTTGTGACCAATCATGGCTATTCCGATTGGGCAACGACCTCTATTTCAGCTGAAGTCAAGACCATGTGGTATCGTCTCTCCAGAAGACAGGATGATTACTGTATCGAGTGTTCTAAAGACGGCAGGACTTTCTCTCAGATGCGTATCTGTCATATGTACGAAGGAGCAGGGAAGATCAGCTTTGGCATCTATGCCTGCAGTCCCGAAGATTCAAGTTTTAAAGCTGTCTTTACGGATATCAGGATCACTGAGTGTGCCTGGAAGCCGCATGATGGACAGCAGCCCGATCAATGATTTCAAACAGAAAAGACCCAGGCAGTCCAGGGGACAATTTCAGGCGACAAAGCTCCTGAAACTGTCCCTTTTTGAAAGAAATCGCAATATGAATTATCGGATATGTTCAAATGAAAAAGGTTTTAGCTTTTCCCAACGCCTAAACAAAAAGGTCTCAGAAACGAGACCTTTGTTTTGACAGCTGGTGCCGACTATAGGACTTGAACCTACCACCTACGCGTTACGAGTGCGTTGCTCTACCTGATGAGCTAAGTCGGCTTATAATTCGGAGCTGAACTCACCGATCAGTGGTTTTTCATCCAGACAACCGCTACATTGTAAAGAATAGAACTTTTTGTATTTTTTTTCAATCAGGACTTTGCCAACACTGCAGAAAATAGCTTTGCGGCCATCGATGTGCTGATTGTCGGTAGCGACATCCGCAAACAGCAGATCACATCTTCTGGCATACTCAATAATGCCGGCGGTGCCGACAGTGATATTGCCCTGTTTTTCAAAAGAACTGATGTAATTGAACAGATCAGTTTTATCATATTCACTGTCTCTGATCTGTACCAGTGTTGCATTAACATCGATATAGACCGTATAGAGATGAGAATAGGAAGGGAAACTGCGGCAGATCTCAAGATAAGGATGAGCTTCCTTGCTGTCATCGACTTCGTTAAAAGAGATCTCCTTGCATTTATAGATCAGTGGATAATTCTCAGGGAATTTGAAATTCTTTAAAGATATTTCATAGCGGCTTGAGACTGCTTTTTTGCTGTAGCTGAGTCTGTTGAGATTGTCTTCAATCAGAAAACTGTCTCTGATCTGAGGATCGATGATGATCGTGGAAACTTTTTCATTTTTGAGGAATTCTTTGACCAGTCTGTCGAATTCGGACAGAGTATCAAAGTCGTAGTAGTTGACCAGATAGCCGCAAGGACAGTAGGCACTCTGTTTTAAAGAGAGAAAACCTTCTTTGCGGATGAGAAACATGGCCAGACCGACTACGATATTGTGATCGTCAAAAGCTGCCAGACACAGGATTCTTTTATTCTTGTCCGCCATCTTTTCGCCATACATCGTTGTCTGGAAAATAGAAGATGTCGGTTCGACCTGGGAGTAGCTGTTGAATTCTTCATTGCTTATCTGTTTCAGTCTCATAATTAAATTATAATATTATTTTCCTATTGCTTGCTTATTTATTTTATATTTAACAAGATATTATGTTAGAATTATAACGTTTGAATTAAGAAAGAAGAGAAAAGAAAGAAAATGAAAGAAGTATTTGAATTTGATTTCTACGGTCGTAAGTTAAGCGTCGAGACCGGTGAAGTCGCTAAGCAGGCCGGAGGGTCTGTGCTGGTCAGGTATGGTGATACTGTTACGTTATCAACAGCCTGTGCCTCTAATGTTGCGAAAGATACGGACTTTTTCCCGTTAACAGTATCTTTCGAAGAAAAACTGTATTCTGTAGGTAAAATTCCTGGAGGCTTCTTAAGAAGAGAAGGCCGTCCTTCTGAACACGCCACTTTAACAGCCAGACTGATCGACAGACCGATCCGTCCGTTATTTGCGGAAGGTTTCAGAAATGAAGTCCAGGTCGTCAACACTGTCTTATCAACTGATACTGACTGCTCACCAGAGATGGCGGCTATGCTTGGTGCCTCTTTGGCTCTGTGCATTTCCAATATTCCGTTTGATGGTCCGATTGCCGGCGTCAAGGTCGGTTATGTAGATGGCGAGTTTGTCGTCAATCCTTCCGTTGAACAGTTATCCAGATCCGCTATCGATCTGACCGTTGCCGGTACCAAGGATGCGCTTAACATGGTAGAAGCCGGTGCTCATGAAGTGAGTGAAGAACTGATGCTCGATGCCCTGATGTTCGGTCATGACCGCGTCAAGGAACTCTGTGCGATGGAAGAGCAGATCATCGCCAAAGTCGGCAAGCCTAAGATGGAAGTCGTCCTTTACGAAATCGATCAGCGTGTCAAGGATTTTATCAATGAAAACGGCAAGGCCAGACTTGAAGCAGCCGTTTCGATTCATGACAAACTTGAATCTTATGCTGCACAGGAAAATATCACCAATGAGATGAAAGAAAGATTCGCCAATGACGAGTCCTTAAGCGAAAAAGAAGCTGATAAGCTGGCCAAACAGGCCGGTGAATACTGCACTGAGATCATTGCCAACGAAGTCAGAAGACTTGTCTCAGAAGAAAAGATCAGACCGGATGGACGTGCGCTTGATGAAATCAGACCTCTGGATTCACAAGTTGATCTCCTGCCGCGTGTTCATGGTTCCGCCATGTTTACCCGTGGCCAGACACAGGTATTGTCTGTTACAACTTTAGGTCCTTTAGGTGACAATCAGATCGTCGATGATCTTACTGATATCGAAGAGAAACGTTTCATGCATCAGTACAACTTCCCGCCATACAGTGTCGGTGAAGTAGGCAGAATGGGTTCTCCAGGCCGCCGAGAGATCGGTCATGGTGCCTTAGGTGAAAGAGCACTGCTGCAGGTCATGCCTTCTGAAGAAGAATTCCCATACGCGATCAGAACGGTTGCTGAAGTTCTCGAATCAAATGGTTCAAGTTCTCAGGCTTCGATCTGTGCCGGTACGATGTCATTAATGGCAGCCGGTGTTCCGATCAAGGCTCCGGTAGCCGGTGTGGCTATGGGTCTTATCACCACGGGAGACAACTATTCGATCTTAACTGATATTCAGGGTATGGAAGACCATTATGGCGATATGGACTTCAAGGTTGCCGGCACCAGCGAAGGTATCACTGCTTTGCAGATGGATATCAAGTGCAAGGGCATCACCCGCGAGATCTTCAAGGAAGCTTTGGCACAGGCTCATAAGGGCAGAATGGAAATTCTGGCCAACATGGCTACAGCTATCGACAAACCGCGTGAAGAAGTCAGTGAATACGCTCCGAAGATGGTCACCTTCACGATCCCGACTGACAAGATCAGAGAAGTTATCGGTACCGGCGGCAAGACGATCAATGAGATCATTGAAAGCTGCGACGATGTCAAGATCGATATCGATGATGATGGCAAAGTCGTGATCTACCACACTTCAAAAGAAGCGATCGAAAAGGCTAAAGCGATGATCGATGATATCACCAGAGAAGCCAAGATCAATGAAGTCTATGATGCTAAAGTCGTCAGACTTGAGAAGTTCGGTGCTTTCGTTGAACTGTTCAAAGGTCAGGATGCTTTACTCCATGTATCCAAGATCAAACATGAGCGAGTCGACCGTCCGGAAGATGTCCTCAAGATCGGCGATATCATCAGAGTCAAGGTTATGGAGATCGATGACAAGGGCAGAGTAAATGTCTCGGCCAAGGATCTGCTGCCTAAACCTGAAAAGCAAAGCGACGGCAAAAAAGAAAAGCGCAAGGAAGAAAAAACTGAAGAAGTAAAGGAAGAAAACAAGGAAGAAAAGAAACACTTCGGCGAGATCCGCTTCTTCGGCAAAAAATAAGCCTTAATCAGAGTATTTAAAAAGAGTCACCTCTATGAAATCAATGATTTCAGGGTGACCCTTTTTTATATGTGCTTGCGGGCGTATTCAGCTATGAATTCTGCACCGTCATTTATTTCGTGGCGATAGATGCTGTCAAGACACTCCTGAAGTCTGGAGGTGGTTATCAGCTCGTGCAAGGCATCGTAGATCTTTGCGGGATCTTCACATTTGATGCCGCAGCCATGATCGACAACATAGCGGTAATTATTGTCCTCCTGTCCATGAATATGACCGGTAACGACGATAACGGTACAGCTGCGGATCGCTTCGACGATGACGTTAGGTCCAGCTTTGGTTAATACGATGTGAGCGTTGTTGAGATAATCATTCATATTGTCGACATAGCCATGGATCGTCACATTGTCCTTGAGCTTGCCTTCTTCCTGCAAGTTAAGCAAAGCTTTATGAAGCGGTTCATCGAGACCGCAGACAAAATCAATTGAGACATTATCCAGACGCATCACTTCACTAAGAAACTTCAGATTTTTATTCAGATTAGTCGAAGTGTTGACCATCAGGATGCGGATCGGATAAGTAACCGTTTTAGGTCTTTTGGGAATATTGATATCATCTCTGACCGGGAAGCCAGCCACCATGACCTTATCTGCGTCAAAGCCTCTTCTCAGATAATCTTTTCTGATCGCTTCGGTCGGCACAAAGCTGATGTCGGCTTTCTTGTCCCGCCAGACAGAAGGCGGATCTACCAGATCGATGACGCCGATATAGAACGGAATGTTCAAAGCGTATTTTCTGATCAGATAGGAGATTGATTTAGTGAACATGCACTGCACAGATATGATCAGATCAGGTTTGAATTCTTCAATTTCCTTTAACAGGTTTTTTCTGACCCGATAATACATCTGCGTATGAATGAACCAGGGAAAAAACTCTGATACTCTCTGACAGAAGTAGTAGACTAAAGGACTCTTGGTCGTCAAAGGGATGTAGGAGTTTTCCATCAGATTGCCCATTCTGCCCATCAAAGGAAAAACATCGAGTTGTTTAGTCTCGAAACCCTTGTCTTTGAGTTTCTTTTCTATGGCGTTTGACGAGGATCGGTGACCGGAACCGGTCTTGATCGAGGTCAGGATCAGTACTTTTTTCATTTTTATAATCCTATTATTTCAATATCATGAGGGTAGCTGTTGAGGACTTCAACGCCATCTTCGGTAACTAAGACCAGATCTTCAATGCGGCAGCCGAGAATTTCCGGATAGTAGATGCCCGGTTCGATCGAGAAGGTATTGCCGGCCTGAGTCAGATCATTGAATGACGAAGAGACATCGCCGTATTCATGAACTTCAATACCGATGAAGTGACCCAGACGATGAGTAAAATAGGGACCGTAGCCGCCTTCAGTAATGATATCACGGGCTTTTTTGTCGATATCACAGAGTTTTACACCGGCTTTGATCATCTTTTCGGCTTCTTCATTGGCGTTTTTAACGAGGCTGTAGATCTTTTTCTGAGCTTCATCAGGTTCTTTCTTGTAGAAGAATGTCCTGGTCATATCAGAGCAGTATCCCTTATATAGACAGCCGACATCAAACAGGACCGCATCGCCTTGCTTGACGATCGTATCATCAGGCATGTGATGGGGATCGGCGGCATTTTTGCCGAAAGCAATGATCGCGTCAAAGGAATTGTCATCTGCTCCGAGTCTCTTATAGATAGCAGGCAATTGTGCAGCGACCTCTTTTTCGCTTATGCCATCCCTGATCAGCGTCTTGAAAATGGCCATGGCTTCATCATTTATTTTTGAAGCCTTGCGCATCAGCTCTTTTTCGCTTTCATCTTTAACCGCTCTGACTTTATCGACAGCGCGTGAACCTAAGACACAGTCTTTGACGAGCTTGTTTTTGATGATCGGCAAAAGGAAGCGGGCGGCCAGTGTCTTATCTACACCTAAGATCCAGCTGGGATCAAAATGAGGCTGTAAAACCGCGGTGAGCTCATCAGTATCGGAATAGCTTACGATCTTCAGGCCTTCCATCTCATCAAAAGGAAATAAGATATTCAGGAAAAGAACAGGTGCTTTATCTTTCTGCAGCAGCAGGCCAAGAAATCTTTCACCTGGAGCTATCTTTTTTCCAATAAGATAATATATGGCATAAGGATCACTTAACAAAAGGGCGTCCATATCCCGTGCCTGATCTAATACTTTTGTGATTCTTTCTTTATTCATGGTTTTCACCTCTCTTCAGCAATATTTTAACTGTTTTTGTTTTTCTTAACACTCTATTATTCGTTTATAATATGAATATGCGCATGCGAAAGAAGAAATGGGTATCTCCGTTTCTGGAAAACGAAAAAGAGTATCTGATCAGTGATCTTAAAGGATTTGTTTCAGAAAAGCCTTTATATATCGAGATCGGAATGGGCATGGGAGATTTCATTACCGCGTCAGCAGAGCAGAATTCAGATATCTGTTATATCGGTCTTGAGAAGGAAGAGACCTGTGTGGCCAGAGCCATCCAGAAGGCCAGAGATAAACAGCTTGAAAACTTCAAGGTCATCTTGGCAGACGCGAATAATATTGAGGAGATCTGTGATAAAGACAGCATCGATCTGATCTATCTGCATTTCTCCGATCCCTGGCCAAAGAAGCGCACGCACAAGAGGCGTCTCACTTATCCGCCATTATTAAAAAAGTATGAAATGATCCTTAAGGATAAAGGATCCATCATCTTCAAAACAGACAATGAAGCCTTTTATGATGACTCGCTGTCCTATTTTGAAGAATCAAATTTCGTTCTTGTGGAAAGTGATCGGAATTATTATCGGGATAATGAACCGATGACGGCTTATCAGGCCAAATTCGTCAAGGAAGGCAAGCCTATCTACTACGCCAAATATCAGCTTGAAAAGGTATAATTAAAGAATGAAAGCTTTCAGAAAAATATTAGTCATTGTCTTAACGGTCTTCATGTTAAGTGCCTGCAGCAATGTCAAACACTATACATCATATACGATCTATCCGATCGGCTATCTTTTAAGCAGGATCGGCGGCAACCGCATTGAGACGGTCTCGATCCAGAACAAAGCTCTCGTGCAGATCGCCAATCTGAGTGAAAACTATCAGGAGATCATCGAAGATTCTTCAGTGCTCTTTCATATCGGCGGACTTGAGCCTTATATGGATCTGTATGATGACCAGATCAAGGAAATGGGCATTGATCTATCGGCTGGTGATCTTTCCATCCTGAATTGTCTTTATGAATACAAACGCTATACGCCGGTCGTTGTCGATGGCAAGGTCACTTATGTCGAAGGACCGTATTATGATGAAAAAGTCTTTGCGGAAATGGATGTCTATGATCTTGACCCGTTTATCTGGCTTTCTCCATCCGGCATGTATTGCATGGCCAAGGATGTCTATGATTATCTGTCCAACAACTATGTTGAACAGTCGGCATATTTCAAGGAAAACTACCAGCAGGTCGCTGATGATCTGATCGCCCTTGATGCAGCTTATCAGACTTTGGCGAGCAGACTTGTCAAAGAAAACAAATCGATCAAATTCGTCTCCATGACAGGTTCCTTTGGCTGCTGGCAGAAGGACTTCGGTTTCCAGGTCTATCCGGTCTGCCTGTCCAAATACGGCGCTTTGCCTAATAATGAGCAGCTGGAAGTAATCAAGAACAGGATCAGAAGTGATGAAGTGAAGTTCATTGCCTATGAACCGAATATGCCTGAGAAGATGCAGGAACTCTGTACTCAGCTGGAAGAAGAACTCGGTCTCAAGAGGATCACTTTGCGCAATATCTCCTCACTTACCAATTCGGAGATCGAATCGGGCAAGGATTATCTGTCTTTAATGTATGAAAACCTTTCCGTTCTTGAAAGTATCGCTTCATCAGCTCAGGAGAGCGTTGTACAGGAAGAAGTGATAGAAGAGGAATAAATGAAACTGTTATTGATCGATGGCAATTCCGTTTTGTTTCGGGCCTATTATGCGACAAGTTACGGAAATATCATGAAGACTTCAAAAGGCGTATATACGAATGCGATATACGCTTTTGCGAATATGCTGAACAAGGCGATCAGAACGATTGAACCTGATTACTGTGCGGTAGCTTTTGATAAGGGCAAGCACACTTTCAGACATGATATCGCTCCTGATTATAAGGCGGGAAGAAAAGAGACGCCGGAAGAGCTGGCCATGCAGTTTCCTTTAGTCAGGGACATGCTTAAGGCCTACAATATTCCATATCTTGAATACGATACGATCGAAGCTGATGATATCATCGGCTCTTTAGCCAAGAAATACGATATGGAGACCTGCATCCTGTCGTCTGACCGCGATATGCTGCAGCTGATCGATGATACGACTTCGGTCTACGTCATGAGAAAAGGCATGTCGGATATCGCTAAAATGGATGAAGCAGCATTAAAGGAAGAATATGGCTTAAAGCCTTATCAGATCATCGATTATAAAGGGCTGGCTGGTGATAAGTCAGACAATGTCAAGGGTGTTGAAGGAGTTGGTGACAAGACAGCAGTCAAACTGTTGAATGATTATGACACCTGTGAAGGCATCTATGAGCACATCGATGAGATCAAAGGCAAACTGCAGGAGAAACTGATCAGAGACAAGGACTCCTGTTTCCTTTCCAAACAGCTGGCTACGATCAAGACTGACGTGGCGATCGACAAAGATCTTGCTGAACTCAAACTGGCCATCGATAATGATGGCAGAAACAGTTTCTTTGAACAGTATGAAATGTACTCACTGATCCGCAAGGATGAACCGGTGAGCGAAAAGAAGAAAAGCAGCGTGAAGATCGTCAGGAACGTTTCTGATGAACTGCTTGATGATGCGTTCATCTATTTTGTTTCCGATGAGTTTTCCTACTATGAAAGGAAGATTTACGGTGCCTGTTTTGCGAAAAAAGGCAAATGTGAATACATTGATCTTGATGATCTGAAAAATGATGTCAAAGCTCTTTCCTATCTTTCTGATAAGAAAGCCAAATGCGTCTATGATCTCAAGGCTTTGAAACATGCCTTGAATTATAACGGAATCAATTTCACTGGAGAAGGCACGGATGACATCTGGCTCATGTGCTTTTTGTCCAATAACTATAATACCGATCTGGCAGCCATTATCATGAATTATGGTTTTGGCGCGATCGAAGACGTCAAGAACATCTTCGGTACGATCAAGAAACCTTTAAATCCGGATAAGGAAATGCTCGCTGCTTATGGAGCGCAGATCGCTTCTGCTGCAGAGAAGATCAAAGATAAAGTCAAAAAAGAACTGAAAGAGAAGGATATGGTCTCTTTATATGAAGATATCGAACTGCCTTTGATCGATGTACTTTATGCGATGGAAGAAGAGGGCGTCTATTGTGATGTGGCTGAACTTGACCAGATTGCTTTGAACACCAGGAAAAAGATCGATCTGTATGAACAGAAGATCTATCGCTATGCCGGACATGAATTCAATATCTCTTCACCTAAGCAGCTTGCGGAAGTCTTATATGGTGAAATGGAACTGCCTGATCTGAAGAAAGGTTCTACCAATGCGGATATCCTGATCAAACTTTCTGAATATCATCCGATCATTGCGGATATTCTCGATTACCGCAAATATACCAAGCTCTACTCGACCTATGCGGAAGGATTGAAAAAGTACATTAGGCCTGATGGCAAGATCCATACGATCTTCTCACAGATGATCACCCAGACCGGCAGACTGTCCAGCTATGATCCGAATCTGCAGAACATTTCGGTACGTGATGATGAAGGAAGAGAGATCCGCAGAGCTTTCAAGCCTAAGGAAGGTCATTATCTGATGAGCTGTGACTATTCGCAGGTCGAGCTCAGAGTCCTTTCTTCACTCGCTGATGAGAAAAAGATGATCGATGCCTTCAATAACGGCATAGATATTCACACCAAGACAGCGATGGATATCTTTGGTCTAAGCGCCGAAGAAGTAACTGATACGATCAGAAGAAATGCGAAGGCGATCAATTTCGGTGTCGTCTATGGCATTTCCGATTTCGGACTGTCCAATCAGACTAATCTGTCCGTCAAGGATGCGAAGAAGTTTATTGAAGATTACTTTGTCACCTATCCGAATATAAAGAAATATCTTGATGCCCAGGTCGAATTCTGCAAGGATAACGGCTACGTCAAGACAATGCTTAACCGCCGCCGTTACATTAATGAGATCAACGACCGTAATTACATGGTCAGAGAATTCGGCAAGCGGGCAGCGATGAATGCGACGATCCAAGGCTCGGCAGCTGATCTTATAAAGATTGCGATGGTTAAAGCCAGTGAACTGCTTAAGAGTGAAAAACTGGAGTCCAGGCTGCTGCTGCAGGTCCATGATGAACTGATCTTTGATGTGCCGGAAGATGAAATAGAAAAAATGAAAGTGATGATACCGGAACTGATGTCTAATGCCTATAAGATGAAGACAAGACTTGATTCTTCTTTAGCCATCGGCAAGGACTGGTATGAGGCTAAATAATGCCTGAATTGCCGGAAGTACAGACTGTCCTTGATACTCTGGAAAGCAGAATCAGAGATCTTGAGATCGTTGATATAAAAATCCTTTATAAACCGATCGTTGAGGAAAAAGAAAAAACTTTTAAGCAAAAACTGATCGGCCAGCATTTTCGCGACTTCAAAAGAAGAGGGAAATATCTGCTTTTTGAAATGGATGACATCACGCTGGTGTCGCATCTCAGGATGGAAGGCAAGTATTTCATTCTTGATGAGAGCGTTCCTCTTAGCAAGCACGATCACGTCATCTTCTATCTGAGTGATGGCAAGCAATTGCGCTATAATGATGTGCGCAAGTTCGGGCGCATGGAACTGATCGAAAAAAGTGATAGCTATGATGATTTCAAGGATCTTGGTCCGGAACCTTTTTCCAAAGACTTCTCGGTGGCTTACTGCCGGAATGAATTAAGCAGGAGAAAGCTGCCGATCAAATCGATCCTGCTAGATCAGAGCTTTGTGGCAGGCATAGGCAACATCTATGCCGATGAGATCCTGTTTGCGATCAGAATTCATCCCTTGACACCCGGCAATTGTCTTGATGAAGAGGACATGAAAAGGCTGATAAAGCAAACCCGCCAGATCCTGAAAAGAGCGATCAAAGCCGGAGGTACGACGATCAGATCATACACTTCATCGTTAGGAGTGACCGGCCGCTTCCAGCTGAGCCTGAGCGTACATACCATGGAAAAATGTCCGCTTTGTGACAGTAAAATCACCAAGATCGCGGTCGGAGGACGAGGCACCTATTTCTGTGAAAAGTGCCAGGTGCTCAAATCATGAAGATTGCGGTCAGCGGCAGTATCGGCTCTGGAAAGAGTGAGGCCTGTAATTATCTGCGATCGATCGGCTATAACGTCTTTGATTGCGACGCAGAGAATGCCAGACTGCTTGAAAAGGGCAATGAAGGCTATCTGGAAGTCAGAAAGCATTTTCCCGAGTGTTTTGAGGAAGATGAACTGAATAAGAAAAAACTGTCAGCACTGGTCTTTTCTGATGATCAGAAAAGAAAAGAGCTGGAAGGGATCATGCATCCGCTGATCCTCAATAAACTTAATGCCAGAAAGGATGATCCTTTATTTGCGGAAGTGCCCTTGCTGTTTGAAAGCGGCTGGGATATCTATTTTGATCACAATATCCTGATCTGCAGTGATGAGAAGATCCTGATCAGAAGGCTGATCGAAAGAGGCCTGAAAGAAGAAGAAATAAAAGCCAGGTTAAGTGCCCAGATGAGTGTCGAAGAAAAGAAGAAGCGCGCTGATATCCTTATCAGCAATAACGGCAGCCTTGAAGATCTCTATCGGGCGATCGATGAATGCCTGAAGGTAATACTATGTTAGGAAAAGATTATTATCGGATCGAAACTGATGTTGAATTAAGCGGTGAAAAACTCAAATCACTGATCTTTTTCTATGGACCGCTGTTAGGACCGGAAGCACTGAATCTTTATCAGTATCTGGTTTTAAAAGGTCCTTCGATCGGTTTTAACAGGCTCAATGATCTGCTTGGTGAACTCAATCTGTCGATCGATCAGTTTGAGATGCTCAGCGGCAAGATGAATGAGTTCAGACTGCTGAAGACTCTAAAAAAAGAAGATCATTACATCTTTGTACTGGAAGGTCCGATGGATATGAACAGCTTTATCAAGGATGATATCTTTGTGCGCTGCTTCATTCTCAAGACTTCCGGTGCTCATTATCAGAATCTGCTTGCGGGACTGGTACAGCCCGAGGAACATCGCGATTATGAGAATGTTTCTAAGACACTGTCTCAGGATGCCTTGGCCAGCTGGAGCAGGAGTGATGAGACCTATATCAGAAAGGCGAGAACGGGCAAGAAGAAAGAAAACTATGATTTCAATACGCTTTTTGACATAAATGTCTTTCTTAAGGATATCTCCCCGACGTTGTTTCCTTTGCGCTTCCGTACCCGCAGCAACCTTGAAAAGATCGCGGTCTTTGGTGATCTCTATGATGTCTCCTATGATCGGATGAGAGTTTATCTGGCTCAGGTTTCGGATTTTGATGCGGATTCCTTTGATATCCGAAAACTGGAAAAGGCATGCATGGCGTCAAACGGAACTTATGAGAAACTTGAACAGGGCAGATATGATGTGCCTTGTGTCAGATTCCTGATGTCTTTGCAGGATGGCAAGGAAGTTACAGAGTCTGACCGCTATCTGCTTTCCAAACTTTCACAGAAGTATCATCTGAGTGCTCCGGTCATCAATGTTCTGGTGGAATACGGACTTAAAAACTGTGATAATAGACTTGTAGAAAAATACCTGACCAAGACTGCTTCCGATCTGCATCGCAATGATATCGATACGGCAGAAAAAGCTTTGCAATGGCTCTATGAACCGCAAAGCGGCAAGAAGGAAGACAAGCTTCCGGTCTATGATACCAGCAATAATACCTCTTTAAGTGCCAAGCAAGAGGAAGAACTGCTGGAACTGATGGGCAAGAAATGAAAAGCATCGCTGAACTTAAAAATGATGAATATATAAATGAACGCCTGCAAGGGAAAAAGCTTCCCGAAAATTTTTATGTGGAAAATCAGCTGGCATTAAGTATCGTCGCTGAAGACAGAGAAAAATGCAGCAGCTGCAGCGGCCTTGAAGAATGTACCTTGCCAAGCAGGGGACAAAGAAGAACTTTCAGCTATACCGATTCGCTCAGCGAAGAGATCGAGTATTGTCCATATGCCAGAAAGATCGTTTTAAGAAAAAGGATCAGGGAGAGATATGTCTATTGCGATATTGCACAGGAGCTGCTTGATTTAAGGCTGGAAGATGTAAACTATACTCCGGATCAGAAACAGCTCTATCTTCTGCTGGCAGCGATCTTACATAAGAAGAGTGACAAGGGTTTATATATTTCGGGTGATCTTGGAGTCGGCAAGACCTATCTGTGCTGTGCTTTAGCCAATTCACTGGTGGCTAATAAGGAGAAGGTGGCTTTCGTTAAAGTCAGCAATTTCTTTAATGAAATGAAATCGTTTTTCAGTTTCAATCCGCAGATGATCGATGCCAATATCAACAGACTGAAGAAAGTATCGTATCTTTTCTTTGATGATATAGGCTCGGAAGCAGTTTCAGAGTTTGTCAGAGACGATATCCTGTTCCGCATCCTTGATTATCGTCTGGAAAATAAACTGATCACGATCTTTACTTCCAATCTGAATAAGGAAGAACTGCTGAAACACTATCAGTATGACCGCAGAGAAAAATCCAATCTGATGAATGCGAAACGGCTGATGGAGAGGATAGATATACTTACGGATAATTATGTGTTATCCGGAACTGATTTAAGGAGAAAATAACTATGTTGAGAAAGATCGGTATTTTGACTTCTGGCGGTGATTCACCAGGCATGAATGCGGCGATCAGAGCCGTCACAAGAGCAGCGCTGGCTAACGGTATCGAAGTTGTTGGTATCCGCGATGGCTATAAGGGACTCGTTGAAGGTCTTTATGAACCTTTCAGCCGCAATTCTGTTTCCGAAACGATCGCCAGAGGCGGTACGATTTTGGGCAGTGCCAGACTTCCGGAATTCAAGGATGAGGAAGTTCAGCTCAAAGGAGTGGAAAAACTGAAGGAACATCACATCGATGCGGTCGTCGTCATCGGCGGTGATGGCACCTACAGAGGTGCTGATTCGCTCACCAAACATGGAGTAAACTGCATCGCTTTGCCTGGTACGATCGATAATGATATCGAGGGTACGGACTATACGATCGGTTTTGATACAGCTCTCAATACAGGTGTGGAATGTGTGGATAAGCTCAGAGACACTTCCAATTCCCATCACCGCTGTTCAGTAGTCGAAGTCATGGGCAATCGCTGCGGTGATCTGGCTATCTATTCCGGCATTTCCTGCGGTGCAGAAATTCTTATCACACCGGAAACCGGCTATGATGAGGAAGCTGTACTGGAGAAGCTGCGCTATCTGGAGAACCAGGGCAAGAACCACGCGATCGTCATCGTTTCCGAGAATACCTGTGATGTCAAATCACTGGCGGATAAGATCTCGCGTACGACCGGTTTTGCGGGTCGGGCAACGATCCTTGGCCATATTCAAAGAGGCGGCTCTCCGACTCCGTCAGATCGTGTACTGGCTTCAAGGATGGGTGCCAAGGCGGTGGAACTGCTGGTGCAGGGCATCGGCGGACATTGTGTCGGCATCAAAAACAACGAGATCGTCTCCATGCCGATCGAGGAATGCGTCTCCATGCCGCGCAGTTCACGCAAGGCTTTCTACAGACTCTTTGACCGTCTGGTCTAGCTGCTTGCGCGTCTCATATGTGGTTTAACAAATGATGATATTTTCGGGTATAGTGAAAGCTATACCTTTTTTTGAAGGAAGAATAATGATTGTTATCAGTATTTGGCGCGATAACGGTCGGTTACGTTGACGATCATCGTATTCTTATACGCATGCAAACGCGGCAGATTGCTGGCGTAATTGATATGCACATGACCATAGAACCAGAAGCGCGGTTTGAGGTCTTCCAATAATTTCAGGAAACATTCAAAGCCCTGGTGAGCATAGTCGGGCAGATCGCCATAGCCTTTGATCGGGGCATGGGTCACGACGATGTCGACACCGCCGGTTTTTTTGATCTTAAAGAAAAGTTTTCGGATCCTTCTTTTCATCTCCAGTTCCGTATACTGGTATTTGGCGTTGCTGTAGCGGAAACTGCCGCCCAGACCAAGAATTCTGATCCCCTGGTAGACGATAAGGTCATCATCGATACAGATGCAGCCGCCGGGCGGCTTGACATCATAGTGATCATCGTGATTGCCGTGGATGTAGAACAAAGGCTTATTGGTAAGTGTAACAATATATTCCAGATAATCGGCACTCAGATCGCCAGCCGAGATCAGAAAGTCGACATCTTTCAAGGCTTGAGCTACGGAAGATGAATAAAGGACGGAATTTTCCATGTCTGCTATGCATTCGATCGTATAGAAACCTTTGCCATAGGCAAGTCTGACTTTATGTTCCGAGATGACTTTATCAAGCTGTCTGTCAGTCATGGAAGTCAGAAAATCATAGGTGTACATTTCTAACAGAGCGACCAGACAGTCGGCATGATTGGCCTGTATCTTCTTGCGGCTCAGTTCAGCAGAAAGCCTTTCATAGAAACCGACTAAGACGATCCTTTCATGTCTTGTCCATACATGGTCCTCCTGGTAGCCCAGATACTTAATCAGACGCTTATAGTAACCGGGCTGAGAAAACTGGATCGAATAGAGTTTTGACAGTTTATAAAAATCGAGAAATTCATAATAAAGCTGTATCTCCCGACGTTCACTTTTTTCCGGTATGAGTCTTTTGACATTGAGGGTGATAAAAGCGGCGCCATAGGATTTAAGGACGCTGACTCTTTTATTTCCTTCGCCGATGTAGAACTTGCCCAGATATTCAAAAGCTTCCGGCGGGTCAGTGATTCCTGTTTCGGAGAGGTGATGTTCACAGACTTTGATCCATTTATAGGCAAATTCACTTCTTTCATCCAGCAAGGGCATGAAATTGTAGGCAAAGCTAAGCTGCCTGGAAGCTGTACGCGTGCCGACGATCAGATCAGTCGGGACATCGATGTTGCCTAATTCAACGATTGAACATTTCTGCTCATTGACATACTCATCAAGTGAGGGAACATAGGCTTTAAGCTGTTTTATTCTTCTTTTCGTGAAGACCTTTCGCGCTTTCTTGCGGGCATAACGGTACTGTTCCTGAGCTTCACTTCTCATATTCGTTGTCATATCTATATTCTATATATTATATAAAGATTTATCCATAGCTCTCATCATCACTTTAAAGGTATTTTTAAGGACATTATTACAGTTTTATAGACATATATGATCAATTGATCGATGAGGAATTTGATGCGGATAATAGCCTGTAAATGGCCTTAGAATTTGACTGAAAATTTTCATAAAATTTCATTTTATTTCCGGGAAATGATTTTGTTGAAATTTCAATTATTTTTTGATGCTTTTTAGTTGAACTTTCAACTAAAAGAATTATAATGATTTTACAAGGTGCGATATGAGCGAGAAAAATTATCTGAGTTTGGACTCCTCTATTTTATATCGCTGCAATCAGAAACACTTCGATAAACTACTGTCGAAATACGATATTGGCTATACTCAGCTTATTCTGCTGACCCAGATCTATGAGTGCGAAGGTATCTCGATGAACGAGCTGGCAGTATTAGGTGTGTTTGATAAAGGGACGATTACCAAGTCTGTTCAGCGACTGGAACAGTTGTCTTATTTGCGCGTTGAAAATAGTGAAACGGACAAACGTTTAAAACTGTTATTTACCACCGACAAGACCCAGAAGATCATGCCGGAACTGTATAGGATGCGTCAGGAATGGAACTCATATCTGTGTTCGGACATCTCGGCTGAAGAGCTTGCCCAGTATAACGAAGTTCAGGCGCGTCTGATTGAAAAAGCCAAGGAATATGCCCAGGAATTTGAAGATGAACAGATCAGATTCTATGGCCTGCAGAAACTGACTTTACTGGATTATCCTGGTAATCTGGCTGCTACAGTCTTTACCGGCGGCTGCAATTTCCGCTGCCCATTCTGTCATAACCGTTCACTGGTCTTTCTCAATGAGAATGACAGTGAGATCGCCTCAGATGACATTTTGAGCTATCTTGAAGGCCGCAAGAAAATACTTGATGGCGTATGCATCAGCGGGGGTGAGCCTCTGCTTCATAAAGGCATCAGAAACTTCATCAGACAGGTGAAAGATCTTGGCCTGAAGGTCAAACTTGATACCAATGGCACAAATTATGAAACTCTCAAAGCGCTTGTGGAAGAGGGCTTGATCGATTATGTGGCTATGGATATCAAAAATCAGCCGAAGAAATATGCCGAGACGATCGGCCTTGAGACTTTCGATCTCAAACAGATCGAAAGAAGCAAAAATTATTTACTGGAAGATCACGTAGACTACGAATTCCGCACTACAGTAGTCAGAGAATTTCATACGGTTTCGGATTTCGAAAAGATCGGCAGATGGATAGAAGGGGCCAAACACTATTATCTGCAGAATTTCGAAGATCATGGAACCTGTATCCAGCAGGGTCTTAGTGAGGTAGACCTTGAGACACTGGAAAAGATGAAAGAGGCGGTTTCGGGATACGTTAAACATGTTGAAATAAGAGGGATAAAGGAGAATTAAAATGTACCGTGTAGTAAAACGAGATGGAAAAGTTGTTGATTTTGATCTGAGCAAGATCTCTGATGCGATCACCAAGGCCTTTGATGCCTGCAAGAAAGATTATCACCCGGATGTGATCAATCTGATCGCCTTAAGAGTTACTTCAGATTTCTCTTCCAAAGTGAAAGATGAAAAGGTAACTGTTGAAGATATTCAGGACTCTGTGGAAAAGGTTCTGTCAGAAGCCGGCTATCCGGATGTTGCCAAGGCCTATATCCTTTATAGAAAACAGCGTGAAAAGGCGAGAAATCTCTCGACGACCATGCTGGACTACAAGAAACTCGTTGATTCATATGTCAACGCGATCGACTGGCGTGTCAAGGAAAACTCGACGGTCACTTATTCTGTAGGTGGTCTGATCCTTTCCAATTCCGGTGCCGTTACTGCCAATTACTGGCTCTCTGAAGTCTATGATGAAGAGATCGGTTCTGCTCATAAAGATGGCGATATGCATATCCATGATCTGTCCATGCTGACAGGATATTGCGCAGGCTGGTCACTCAAACAGCTGATTCAGGAAGGTTTAGGCGGTGTCAATGGCAAGATCACTTCTACACCGGCTAATCACCTGTCTACGCTGTGCAACCAGATGGTCAACTTCTTAGGTATCATGCAGAATGAATGGGCTGGCGCTCAGGCTTTCTCTTCCTTCGATACTTATCTGGCTCCGTTTGTTAAAATCGACAATCTCTCTTATAAAGAGGTAAAACAGAACATCCAGTCCTTTATTTATGGTGTCAATACACCTTCACGCTGGGGAACACAGGCTCCGTTCACCAATGTCACTTTAGACTGGACAGTTCCGGAAGATCTCGCTGATCAGTACTGCATCGTCGGCGGCAGAACCCTTGATTTCAAATACAAGGACTGCAAGAAGGAAATGGATATGGTCAACAAGGCTTTCATCGAAGTCATGATCGAAGGCGATGCCAACGGCCGAGGCTTCCAGTATCCGATTCCGACTTATTCCATCACAAAAGAATTTGACTGGTCAGAGACGGAAAACAACAAGCTCTTATTTGAAATGACAGCCAAGTATGGTACACCTTACTTCTCCAACTATGTCAATTCAGATATGAAGCCTTCTGACATCAGGTCGATGTGTTGCCGTCTGCGTCTTGACTTGCGTGAACTGCGCAAGAAATCCGGTGGTTTCTTCGGTTCAGGCGAATCAACAGGATCAGTTGGTGTCGTTACGATCAACCTGCCAAGACTTGCCTACCTCGCTAAAGACAAGGAAGACTTCTACAAGCGTCTGGACAACCTGATGGATATCGCAGCCAGATCATTGCATGTCAAGCGTGAAGTCATCACCAAATTGCTTGACAATGGCTTATATCCATATACCAAGCGCTATCTGGGCACTTTCAATAATCACTTCTCGACCATTGGCTTAGTCGGCATGAATGAAGCATGTCTCAATGCCAACTGGCTCAGAAAGAATCTGACTGATCCGGCTGCCCAGGAATTTGCTGTTGAAGTTCTCAATTATATGAGAAAGCGCCTTGTTTCCTACCAGGAGATGTACCATGATCTTTACAACCTGGAAGCAACTCCGGCTGAATCAACCGCCTACAGACTTGCCAAGCATGATAAGGAAAAATATCCTGATATCATCACTGCCGGCAAAGAAGGTGAAACACCTTATTACACCAACTCTTCACATCTGCCGGTTGGTTATACTGAAGATATCTTCTCAGCTCTCGATGTACAGGATCAGCTGCAGACACTCTACACCTCAGGTACAGTTTTCCATGCCTTTTTAGGTGAAAAGCTTCCTGACTGGCGTGCAGCAGCAAATCTGGTCAAGAAGATCTCTGATAACTACAGACTTCCTTACTACACGATGTCTCCGACTTATTCGATCTGTCCTGAGCACGGTTATATCACAGGTGAAGCCTACACTTGTCCAAAGTGCGGCAAGAAGACGGAAGTATGGTCAAGAATCACCGGCTACTACCGTCCGGTTCAGAACTGGAACGACGGCAAGGTTCAGGAATTCAAGCATCGTAAGGAATACAATGTTGAAACTTCTGTCATGAAGGCCAGAGATATCATCAGCGATATTACAGAAGCCAAGAAGGAAGAAGCGAACAGGATCGAGACAGGTTTCGATATCCCGACCATCTATGTTCAGGATCATTGCCCGAAGTGCAAGGGTGCGGAACAGAGACTGCAGATCAGCGGTGTTGAACACAGAATCGTCAACTGTTCCGAAAACATGGATGAGGCCAGAAAGCTCAATCTGACTGAAACGCCAACGATCGTCGATCCGGATGGCACGATGTTTGTGGGTGCAAATGCTGCCGTTGACTGGATGAAATATCACAGCAGCAAATAAGTAAAACAACAGCCCGCGGCAAGCGGGCTTTATTAAAGGAGTCAATAATGGGAAAAATATACGATGTAGCAGTTATCGGCGGCGGACCGGCAGGAATGACTGCCGCTATCTATGCGCTTCGCAATGGCAAGTCAGTCACGGTGATCGAAAAATCAGTCTTTGGCGGTCAGATCGTCAATTCGCCGAAAGTTGAAAATATCCCGGGCTTTGAAACGATCTCAGGTGATGAATTTGGCGATCTGATGCTCAATCAGGTCATGAAGCAGGGCGGTGAAGTCATGTTTGATGAGGCGCTTAAAGCTGAGGAAAAAGATGGTCTGATCACCATAACTTTTGATATGTCTGAACCATTGCAGAGCAAAACTCTGATCCTCGCGACCGGTACCAAACACAGAAGTCTTGGTCTTGAAAACGAAGAGAAACTGATCGGCAAATCTATCCATTTCTGTGCAGTCTGTGATGGCAATTTCTATAAGGACCGCAAAGTCGTCATGATCGGCGGAGGCAACTCTGCCTTTGTAGAAGCCAATCTGTTATCGGATATCGTAAGTGAACTGGTAATTCTGCAGGATCTTGATCGTTTTACCGCTGATCAGAAACTGCAGGAGCAGCTTTTTGCCAAAAACAACGTCAAAGCTCACACTGAGACAAAGATCCTGGAATATGTCATGAACGAAGGAAAACTTAGTGGAGTCAGATATCTTGAGAAAGGTGAAGAAAAAGTCGAAAATTGTGATGGCGTATTTTTGGCGGTTGGCCTGATTCCGGATAATGGACGTTTTGAAAATCTGACATCTTTAGATGAAAGAGGCTACTTCAATTCTGATGAGTATGGTCTGACCCAGCTCGAGAATGTCTTTGTGGCCGGAGACTGCAGACAGAAGAAACTGCGTCAGGTCTCGACAGCCTGTGCTGATGGCGCCAATGCGGCGATCGAAGCCTGCAATTATCTGGATAGGGAGTAACAGTACTGCAAATCAAAGCATATGAAAAGCTGCATTTTGGCAGCTTTTTTCGTTTATTCAAACAGATTGTCCGGATAGACGCCTTTATCCTTGAGTTCCTGGATCTTGGCGACGACTGTCGGTTTGTCTTCCTTGTAGGT
>CADCOR010000320.1 GCA_902803055.1 uncultured Erysipelotrichaceae bacterium | reverse complement strand
CAGCTCGGCGCTGATCGTTTTTCTTTTGATCAATTTTGTGCTGATCCCTTGTGCGGTTGAAGGCAGCAGCATGTATCCCAATCTGGTACAGGGGGATTTTGGCTATTCCTTTATCATCACCAAGATGATCGGCATCAAGCGTTTTGATGTGGCGGTCATCAAGACTGGTGACGATTCTTCTTCTAAACTGATCGTTAAAAGAGTCATCGGACTGCCTAATGAAACGCTGGAATTCAAAGATAATAAACTTTATATCAATGGCGAATATGTGGAAGAACCTTTTTTGAACAACACTAATACTGCTGATTTCAAGGAAGTGCTTGGAAGCAACGAATACTTCTGTATGGGCGATAACAGAGAGGTCTCCCGTGACTCCCGCTTTTATGGACCTTTCAGTTCCAAACAGATCCGTTCCACTCATCTGATGATCTTCTATCCCTTTGCCCGTTTCGGCATGAGGTAAGATATGTCGGAAAAAGCTGTCAATATCAACTGGTATCCCGGTCACATGGCGAAAGCCCGCAGACTGATGGAGGAACAGCTGAAACTTGTCGATATCATCATTGAACTGCGTGATGCGCGCATCCCGGCCGCTTCGGCCAATCCGATCTTAAAGGAACTTTCCCGCAATAAACCGGTACTGATCATTCTCAATAAAGCTGATCTTTCCGATGAAGCAGCTAATAAACGCTGGGCGAATCAGTTTGAACATTGTCTGATCGTGGACAGTTTAAATGAGAATCTTTCCAAGAGGGTCGTGGAAAAGGTCAAGGAGATCTTAAAAGACAAACTGGAAAGAGCGAAAGCCAAAGGGATCAGAAAAAAAGTATTAAGAGCGATGGTTGTCGGCATCCCTAATGTCGGCAAGTCAACTTTTATCAATAATATCGTCAGAAAGAAGGTCGCCAAAGCGGAAAACCGTCCGGGAGTGACCAAATCCTTACAATGGATCAGGATCAATGAAGACGTTGAACTGCTCGATACCCCGGGTGTTTTATGGCCAAAACTGGAGAATCAGGATGATGCACGCCTGTTAGCTTTGATCGGTTCGATCAATGATGATGTACTGGATAAGGAAGACCTGGTCTATTTTGCTTTGAATTATCTGAAGAGCAGCTATCCGGGCGTCATTAATAAGCGCTATGAAGTTACTGAAGATGAAAATGATCTTCTCGAGGCGATCGCCAGAAAAAAGCTCTGGCTGTTAAATAATAATGAGATCAACAGGGAAAAAGCTGTCGATCAGCTGTTAAAGGATATCCGCAGTTCGAAGATCGGAAGGATAAGCTGGCAGGATGTTAGAGAATAAATACGAAAAAGAATACTGGTCAAGTGATCGCTATGTGATGGGGATCGATGAAGCCGGCAGGGGACCGCTGTGCGGCCCTTTGGTTGTGGCGTGCTGCATACTTCCGATCAATTATGAAAACGAGCGGATCGATGATTCCAAAAAGCTCAGTGAAAAAAAGCGCAATGAACTGTTCAAGGAGATCATCAGAGACGCTCATCACTATAAGTTTGTGATCGTTCCGCCTAAAGATATAGATAAATATGACATCTATCATGCGACGCAAAGAGCGATGGATGAACTCAGTACTTCGAGCTATATCCATTCTCTGACGATCACTGATGCGATGCCTTTGAAACGCAAGAATGTGGTGGATATGGTCAAGGCAGATGCCAAATCGATCTCGGTGGCTGCGGCGAGCATTCTGGCAAAGGTATTGCGGGATCACATCATGATGGGCTATGATGTCCTGTATCCTCAGTATGAATACGCAAAACACAAGGGTTACGGGACAAAAAGACATCTGCAGCTGATGGATGAATACGGTCTGAATCACCTCTACCGCTTCTCATATAAGCCTTGTCGGGACAGACAGATGAAACTTTTCTGAAAATAAAATAGGATTTCGGCTTTTTTCTGGAAATAATGATATAGATGAACAGAGAAAAACTGATATCCTATTCTTTTTATTATGGCGGAGAATATGACAGTATCAAAAAAGCCATAAGCGATGATGAGCCTTATCGGCAGTGTAAGGCTGATGATGTTATTACGATTTTAGATGAAGAATATCCCGAAAAACTTAAGGATCTGGAAAGAGCTCCTTTTGTGCTGTACTACAAAGGTGATCTTTCACTGTTGAAAAGAAAGGCTGTAGCGGT
>CADCOR010000319.1 GCA_902803055.1 uncultured Erysipelotrichaceae bacterium | reverse complement strand
TCTGAAAGCTCTGTTTGAAGCCAACAATAAACAGCTGTTCGTAGATGATGTCCTACTGAATGAAGATCAGTATGAATACCTCAATGGCTCCCTGATCATCAACCTCAAGGATACATATCTCAACAGTCTGTCACTTGGCACACATAAGCTTACAGTAAGATTCAAGGATGGAGAAGCAAGCACATCCTTCATCATCAAGGAAAGAGTAAAACCATCTACTCCTGACTATGTGATACCTAAGACAGGAAACTGATACATCCAAACAACAAAAAGATCGATCTGTAATCGACCCGGGTTGAGGGATTTATTTGCCCAAACGGAGGCCTTCAAAGTAGAGAGAAACGAAGCTTTTTTCGTCTTCATTGTAATCGTAACTGATGTATCTGAAGATGATCTTGCTGCCATCGGAAAGTTCATATTCCAGGCCATCCTGCTGATAGTCAGCAGTCTTGCTTTCATCAAGAGAAAGCAGGAATGGTGTGAGCTCTTGCTGATAATGCTCATCATCCTGAGAGATCATTTCCAGCTTGCTGTAGGAAGCGATGTCGATCTCTTTGTTTGTGAGATCCGTATTGTAGTAGAAGGAGCGGATCTCAGCGCTTTGAGGATCATAATGATCCAGTGCTTTGGCGATCTTGGACTTTTCGAATTCTTCATAGAAGGCTGACTTTCTGCCGTCGCTGTAGCGCAGATATTCATAGGCTGAGCGGACATCTTCAAGATAGCGGGCTTCCATCTTTACCTGATCATCCAGTACGCCGTTATTAAGGGCTCCGCCTTTGATCAGGGCATCCTTCAGCCGTTTTTCCTGTACCCGGTCAGGGACGTCGTAGATGTTGAACGGTGTGCAGCTGAACAATATCGCTAATAACGCCGTGAAAAGGAAACATCTGGCAACCGGAATATGCAAAGCCTGGGATACCATGAAACCGACAGCGGCTGTTATCAGGATGAGGGACATCATTCTCGCCGTGGTAAGACCGTATGCATTCAATCTGATGATGATGGCAAACAGCTGAATAGCCAGGATTGGTAATAAGAGGTAGACGCCATGCTGCTTGAACAGTTTCTGATACCTGCCGTCACTTTCATCGACCGAGAGGTAGAAGAAGACGTAGAACAGCAAGGCGAAGCAGCCGAACCAGTTCAGTTTTCCGACCGGCATCTTCCAGGTGATGATGATCTTGAAGATGTAGAGATAAAGGATAGCGATCAGGATCAGATAGATGTAGAACAGGGCTTTATGAATGATCGTCCGGTATGTTGCCGGAACGCTGATCTTCTCATCAGGTTTGGGGACATAGGAGAAAAACAGGGTCGCATTGAAAAGTCCCATGACCAGGATGGAGATGATGCCGTAGATCTTCCAGACTTCATCAAAATGAAAGATCAGGAAATGGAAGGCCGCCAGACAGACGCTGATGCCGGACATGATGACACCGGCAAAGATCTCAACGATGAAGGCGGACTTGATCAGGTGAGAGAAGAGTTCACGGTTCTCCCGTTTTGCGTACAGGACATAGAAGATCAGCGAAATGGCAGCGATACTAAGACCGGCCAAGGCGGTATAGATATAGATATTGCCATAATGTTTCAGAAGCAGATAGGAAATCAGCGTTGCTGAAACAGCAGTGAGCGGGGTGAGAACTTTCAGCTTATGGACCCCGTATTCATAAGCGATCTCTAAGAGGAAGCAGAAAAAGACGGCGACGATCAAAGAGAAAAACAGTTTGACGGTTTCTTTTTCGCTCAGGATCTGATAGATCCCGCATAAGGAAATCAGACAGAGGACAGTAAAACTGCAGGGTAAGCGGCGGATCGTGTCTTCAAGCCGACCACCGGCTTTTTTGATTCTTTCAAGTAAAGCATTCATGAACAACTCCTTATCATTTATTTCTTTGGTACATATTCCAGAATGTCACCCGGCTGACAGTCGAGGACTTCGCAGAGCCTGGCCAGGGTGGACAGTTTGATGGCTTTGGCTTTTCCGGTCTTGAGGATGGACATGTTGGCAAGGGTGATGCCGACTTTATCAGCCAGTTCCGTAACCGACATTTTTCGTTTTGCCAGCATGACATCGATATTGATGATGATATTTCCTTCCATCGCTTGCTCCTAGACCGTCAGGTCGTTTTCTTCCTGCAGTTTGGCTGCTTTCAGGACCAGATGGGAGAGCGTTGCCGCGGCTACGGAAATGGCAACGCCGGCAAAGACCACGATCAGGGAATAAAGGATGATCCCCGGATGGTTCATGCCCAGGAATAATAAGACGATATTACCCAGGAAAAAGAAAGCCGCATCCCCGGCAGCCAGCCAGGAGATCCATTTCAGATAGCGGGCATTCTGAAGGCTGAAAGAATTATCGATCTCGATATTAGAGAAGATCTTCCAGGCGAAAAACAGGGCCGCATAACAGGGCAGGGCTGTCAGGCTGATGAAGATCAGCCATGGCTGATAACAGTAAGCAAATTCCGGATTATCGCTGACGATCGCTTTGCCAAAGTCCGGGATCAGGAAAGCATAGATGAAGAAGCCGCAGACCGCGATGCCGGCTACGATCACTTTCAGCCATTTTGCCAGTTTGTTCTGTTCCATAATGATACCTCCGATCAATTTTCAGGATATACCTGTTTTTGATGAAAATCAATAAAAATTTATCGATTTACGATAAATTATGTTCGTTTTATGATAATTGATCAATGAAGTTAGATCAATGTTTGTGTGCTGCAGATGTAATAAAAAGGCGCATTTTTCAGCGCCTGAGAAATTCGGATTTCAGCTTATGTTTTCAGTTAGGCAGCGACATGACGATGTTACTGAAAGTGACATCGCAATCATCCGCAAAGACAGCGATGTGAGCACCGTTGATGGAGTGGGAAATACGGGAACTTAAAGCCTTCATCTCATCGATGTAGAGGACGACGATCTCGTTTTCGCAGACCATCTTCAGATGATAGGTATTTCCCGGGTCGAAATCAAAGCGGGTAACCGCGACCGGGTCGAAGTCAGCCAGATCGCCGATCTCATAGCCTTCGTAGTGCAGCAGATCTCTACCGGCATCAAGGCAGAGGGCCGTATAAGTCGGATCGTTTTCACTGCCGCCGAAGGCGAAGCCGGTACGTCCGTCATTATCTATTCTGACATCGCACTCCAGGATCATCGTTGCCGCTCTGCTGCCCATATCAGCCACTGCGTAATTCTTTTCTTTTGCCGAAAGGGTGATATTGTTTCCGTTGATCTTGACGGTTCCTTCTTTTTTTACTGCCTTGAATTCTTTTTCCAGAGTAAAAAAGGAAGCGTAGGTATCCGGTGCAGTCACACCCAGGGTCTTATCATCATGCTGCACCAGCTGGTGATTGAGGACGTTTCCTGCCCACTGGTAGATACCGGAGTCGGAACTGAGACCGGCTCGGCCGAGCCAGCCGCAGAGATAGGTCTGATCATTCATCTGCGCTGTTTTGGCAGCATAGAAGATAAAACCGTTGCCGTCCATCAGGCCTTTGCCGTCAAGGATGTTGTCGGCAGGTGCTTTGAAGGGACCGTTCATACTTTCACCGATCGCATAATAGGTGACGCAGTCCCAGCTGTAGGTCAGATACCAGGTATCTCTGATCCGGAAAAGATCCGGGCATTCCAGCATATACTGGGACATCGGTGCGTAGATATCTCCCTGAAAGTTCCATGTTTGCAGATCGTCAGAAGTGTATCTGACAACCGTGCCGCCAAGGGAATTGCTGCGGGCGGCCACCAGCATCCAGTAGCAGGCTTCTTCATCTACCCAGAATACTTCCGGATCACGGAAGTCATCGTGTGAATAGCCTTCCGGAGCAAAGAAGGTATCTTCCGGGACTTTCGTCCAGTTTTTCCGGTCGCTGCTGATGGCGTGCATGACGCATTCTTTACCTAAGCCGTTGTTACCGGCATCGTTGTGGCCGGTATAGAAGAGGTGATATTTGCCTTCCTGATCTTTCAGGAGCGAACCGGTGCCGATCGCCGGATCGGGATCGGACATCAGACCGTAATTCAGCGTCAGCCCAAGATCATCATAACCGATGAGATCATCAGTCCGGTAACCGTAGATCGGATGATAGCCCTGACCGTTGTGATCGGTATCGTAGAGGTAGTACAGCTCCAGCATGCCTTCGTCGGTGACATAGGGCATGGTATCGCCGACATAAGCTCCATCCGGAGCCGGGAAGAGCTGATAGTCGACAGCAGTATAGGGTTCATCAGGCAGACTGCTGCTGTTTGCGCAGCCGGAAAGCAAGATTATCAGAAGCATGATAAGAACAGATCGTTTTTTCATGGAACTTTGTCCTTTCTTTGTATCGATTAATCAACATTTTTAGGTGCAGATGCCTGATTTGTCAAGACGATCATCAGCTTTCAGTTGCGTGATCAGAGGGGATGGCTTATATTTAAAGCACGAAAGTAACGAAAGAGATAATGATGGGAGGCTGAAGATATGATGGATGAATACAGCAAGGCCAAGCGGATGGCTGACCACAGTATACGCCGGGCTGTTCTTGCGGGAAGATATCCTTATCTGACAGATTTGGATAGTCAGCCCGGGATGACTGACGGGCTTTCCAGTATCGATCTGGGGATCCGGGAGATCCCTTTGCAGCAGATCCGTGGCACCAGGACCAAGGGGCGTCAGACAATGTTTTCCTATGATTTTCTGCCGGCGGCGGAAAGAGACAGCGAGTTCGCGATGAAGTGGAATGCCGTTTATGCCTATCAGAATAAAGAAGGGATCAGCGAGCCGATCGAAGCCTATGAGTATCTGCACAGTTTTTATGTGCAGGAAGGAAACAAACGGGTTTCCGTACTGAAATATCTTAAGGCTATTTCGATCAGTGCCAAGGTACGGCGGATCCTGCCTTCGGCGGAAGTGCTGGATCAGCATCCCATTTATAAAGAATTTCTTGATTTCTATAAGGTCTGTCCGCTTTACGAGATCGATCTGCACGAGAAGAATGCATATCGGAAACTCTTGCGGCTTCTGAAAAAACCGGCAGATCAGCCCTGGCCGCCGGCCGATGTTTCCCGTCTTCGTTCTTCGTTTTATCTTTTTCAGAAGATTTATCTGAAACTCGGTTACGATCCCGAACATTGTGCGGATGGCTTTCTGACCTACCTTTCCGCTTACGATTATGAAAAGATCTATTCATTATCGGATAAAAAGATCAGTGCCCAGATCAAGGAACTTGATAAAGAGCTCACGATGAGCAAGGAAGGCGAAAAGATCAAAGTGCTGGAAAAGCCGACGGCTGAAAAGTCAGGCATGATCGATCCTTTGGAGAAACTTTCGCAGCTGACCAAGGATAAGAAACTGCCGGTGGTCGATTCTTTGCCGAAGCTGTCCATTCTGGAAGAAAAGAAACTGAGGATCGGTTTTGTTTACGGCAGCAATGTCATGGATTCGTTTATGGATTTTGATCATGAGCTCGGCCGGCTGCAGGTGCAGGCTGAATTCAAAGATAAGATCACTACCAGTAAATATGAAAATGCGGATGATGAGGAAAAACTAACGGAAATACTGAAGCTTGCCGGCAAAGAAAACGATGTCGTTTTTACGACTTCGCCTTTGCAGTTTGAAGAAACTTTCCGGGCTGCGATCCGGGATAAGGATGTTAGATATCTGAACCGTTCCGTTTATATGAAACAGAATGCCGTCCGTACTTACGATGTACGGATGTACGAGCTGCAGTTTCTGCTGGGTATCATCGCAGCGGTTTATGCTAAGGATCATCAGATCGCTTATATCGCCGATACGCCTTATTACGGCAGTATCGCTTCCGTCAATGCTTTTGCGATCGGTGCTTCGATGATCGATCCGGATTCAAGGGTGTGGTTAGGATGGACGGAGAGCCTCGACAAAGACTGGCAGGATCAGATGCGGATCATCGGTATCCGGACGTTCTGCGGACCGCAGCACCCGGACCTGCACAAAGATGATCTGCAATACGGTCTCTATGTGCTGGAAGAAAACGGAGCAGTCAACATCGCTCAGCCGGTGATCAACTGGGGGGTCTATTATAAAAAGCTGATCGCTTCGATCCTCGATGGCACTTATAACAAGGCTTCCGTCAAGGAAAAAGCCACCAACTACTGGTGGGGCATCAGTTCCGGAGTATTGGATATCAATGTTTCCCAAAGCGTTCCTTATCCCACCAGGAATCTTGTTTCGATGCTGAAGGAAGCGATGCGGAAGGAAACGATCGATCCGTTCTATGGCGAGATCAGGTCAAATGAAAAGGACATCAAGGGTCCTTACAGTGCCAAACTGACTTTTGAAGAGATCATCACGATGCGTTATCTCAACAGCAATGTCATCGGCATCATCCCGGAATACTCACAGCTTTCCGAAAAAGGCAAGCAGATCTACGAAAAGACCGGAACGGGTTCCTAATCAGCTGACAGATAGCTGATAAAAGAAGTGATGGCGTCTTTATGCTGCGTGTTGGCGATGACGCAAAGATAGAGCGTATCGGAAAAGCCGGCTTTTCTGATCAAGGGAAAAGCCGAAAGATCGATGCCGTTACAGATCAAAAGGGCGGAATCATCAACGGCGATATCTTCATCAAGCAGATGGTCGATGCGGTTGTCGTTGATCCAGACATCGTTGTAAACAAGCGCAGCAGTATAAGTATTTAGTTCGTCTTTGTTCAGGAATTCATTAAGATCAGCGAGATAGCCGCTATGGGAAAGGATGTCATAAGCTTCCTTGTTTACGATCGCGACATCGAGTTTTTTTGCCTCAATGGAGCCAAGCAGTTTGATCCTGGAAGCATAGGCGTAGCGGTTGTTGTCGGCAGAGGCGTTGTCGGAAAGGTAGAGTTCGGGATAGAGGATGACCTGTTTTTTTGCGGCATCTTCATAAGTTTCAGCAAGAAATCCATGGGTGATGGCTTGAGTGAAAGTATCGCCGGCTGCCACGTTGATCAAAGCGAGATAGAGGACTTCTTCTTTCCGCGTGATCCTTGCATAAATAAAATGCCCCAAAGCGATCAGGATGATCAAGGGGACGATGATATAAGCCTTATAGTAGGAAAAGATGTAGCCAAGCTTATCCGGCAGGCTCATCTTCTGAAAAGCTTCCCGATGGGCGGCTTTTTCTTTTTCCGAGAGTTTCACTTATTCTTCCTCTGTTTCAGCCGGGGTGGTGACCAGGATCAGCAGGTTGTTGAGGATGTAGGAACTGACCATGGCACAGAAGCCTTCACCTAAAACGATCAGCGGGGTGAAGACGGAAACGACGAGGAAAAACATCAGGAAGTGGACCGCAAAGACCAGGATCGGGGCAAAAAGGTAATGGGTGCCGATCAGGAAGGTGTTTTTGAACATATTGGCGGTCGTATTGATGACGCTGGCCTGCAGCGGAAAGATCATGAAGAGGATGATGAAATAAACGATGGTCACAGCGATCAGGATGGCGGTCAGGATGGTCCAGAAGACTGCCAGCGGCAAAGCTGAATTCAGCCGCAGATGATAAAGGATATAAAAATCAAACGCCAGAAAAAGGCCAACAGCAAGCATGATCAGCCAGATGACGGTAGCCTGTCTGAAGTTTTCTTTGAAGGCTTTGAAGAAGGTCCTGGTAACATTTCCTTCCGTGTTCCGGATTATTTTAAGACAGGTGTAGTATAAGGCGCTGGTAGCGGCACCGATCGTGAAGATCGGCAGGCTGCAGATGAACCACAGCAGATTGAGGTAACAGCTGTAGCACAGTTTCAGCAGGATCTGCGTAAATTTGGAATCATAGGAAAAGATATTCATAATTCAATCCTTTGTCGAAGCACGATAGATCAGATCGCATTGCGTATAGACGGTACGGAAGTCAAGAGACGGTTCCTTGATCCTCGACATCAGCAGGTGGATGGCCGAAAAGGCCATGACCTGGGTGTGGATGTGGATGGTGGTCAAGGCAGGAGTGATGATCCGCGATTCCGGAGAATCGTCAAAGCCGCAGAAGAGGACATCATCCGGGACCCGGATACCGCGTTTATTCAAGGCCGAGATCGCTTCGATGGCGACGAAGTCGTTGACACAGAAGAAGACTTCCGGCAGTTCTTCAAGGGCATTGAGTTTTTGAACTAATGGCAGACCGGTATTTTCCCGGACGATGAATTTTTCTTCGATCTTATAACCGGAAACGTGAATGGTGGAACGGAATGCGTTATAGCGTTCAAAAAAGGACTGACAGTGTTCATAGTTGCCGATGAAGCCGAGTTTGCGGTAGCCTCTTTTGAGCATGTCGCTGATAAAGCGGGCTACTTCATCGTAATTGTTCATGTAGAGCTGATCGGCCGGTAAAGAGCGGCCGCCGATCTTGTTGGGTCCGTCAACGAAAAGGACCGGCAGATCAAGATCGCAGAGCAGCTGATCGTATTCCCGGTTGAACATCTCGAAACAGATGATGGCTGAGACCCGGTTTTTCTGAAAAGTGATCGGCAAAGACATATTGGCGATGTTTTCTTCGGTGACCCGGTGCGTGTTGAGTGTATAGCCTAAAAGTGAGAGTTCCCTTTGGAAGGTATCCAGCATCAGGGCTGAAAAGTGCGACGGAGAAAGGAACTGCGTCGTCAGCAGAGCAATCTCGCCGTAGAACTCAGATGGTTTTTCGGAATGTTTAAGGTCGGAATCGGCGATGCCGGCAACGGTTCTGACATAGGAAAACTGTTTATAATCCATTTCCATAGCTTTCTGAATGATCTTTTCCCGGGTGGCGGGAGCGAGACCTTCGGCGTTATTGAAAGCTTTGGAAACGGTATTACGCGAGATACCTAGTTCATCGGCGATATCCTGTATCGTTACTTTTTTGCGCATTATTTTCTCCGTTCCATACTATTTATTTTAACAAATCTGAAAGAAGAGCGTCAAAGAACAGAAAACGGGTGATTGGGCAAATGTAAAACAGGAAAATGTAAATATCCGTTGTTAAAAGAATAAGAAATAAGCGGAAAAAACGGACTGATGAAGCATAAATAGTGAAAATGCACAATAAAATTGGGCAAAAACACAATCGGTATATTGAATATGTAAAAATATTGTGATAAAATTAGCATGCAAAGCGCTTACATTAAGCGTGAAAAATCATTGTTTTAAGGAGAGAAAAATGAACAGGTCTTCAAACACCGCAACAGCCGGGAAGGTAAAAGGACAAAAGTTACATGAGGCTCTGTTGTACATCAGACAGCACTGGCAACTGTATGTCATTTTTATGCTTCCTGCATTCCTGTTGACGATCATTTTCCGCTACATCCCGATGGGAGGTGTCCTGATCGCGTTTATGGAATATAACCCGATCAGGGGCATTCTGGGAAGTGAATGGGTCGGTCTGGAACATTTCAACCGATTCCTGTCGTCACCGGACTTCCTCCGTTATCTGTCGAATACTCTGAAGCTTTCCGTCTTCGGATTGCTTTGGGGCTTCCCTGCGCCGATCCTTCTGGCTTTCCTGCTTAACAGGATCCTGTCCAAGAAGATCAAACAGAAGATTCAGCTGGTACTGTACATGCCGAACTTCATTTCCGTCATCGTCCTGTGTGGTATCGTCAGGATCCTCCTGTCGCCGACCGGAATGATCAATCAGCTCTTCGGTACGCAGTACAACTTCATGACCATGCCTTCCGCTTTCCGGACGATCTATATCGCTTCCGGTATCTGGCAAGGCGCCGGCTGGGCTTCCATCATCTATACGGCAGCCTTATCCAACGCTTCCAAGGAACTGCAGGAAGCAGCAGTCATCGATGGCGCTAATATCATCCAGCAGATCAAGGCGGTTGAATGGCCGGCCATCAAAGATACGGTCCTCATCCAGTTCATCATGTCTGTCGGTAACATCATGTCGGTCGGTTTTGAAAAGGCTTACGCTTTGCAGACTGACCTGAACCTGAGCACCTCCGAGATCATTTCGACCTATGTCTATAAGAAAGGTCTTCTCGATGGCGACTACGGTTTCTCGACTGCGGTCGGTCTGTTCAATACCGTCATCAATGTCATCCTGCTGATCTCGATGAATGCGATCGTCAAGAAACTGAATGACGGAAAAGGAGTTTAAGCGATGGAAAAGAGAAAACCAAAAAGCGAATTCGCGAAACTTCCGACTGAAGATAAGACACTGCTGATCATCGGCTATATAATCCTGGGATTGTTCATCGTAGCGATCATCTTACCGGTCATCTACATCATCCTGGCTTCCTTCGTCGATCCGATCACCCTGCAGAACAGCGGTCTGACCTTCGATTTCAGCAAGTGGACTCTGACGGCATATGAAAGAGTCATGTCCAACTCGCAGATCTGGGTCGGTTTCCGGAATGCCTTGTTCTATTCGGTTGCCTTTACGGCAATTTCCACGGTAATCACACTGCTGGCGGCTTACCCGATGTCAAGGTCTGATTTCAAGGGACGCGGCTTCTTCAACCTGCTGTTTGTCATCACGATGTACTTCGGCGGCGGTCTGATCCCGACTTACCTGCTGATTTCCGATCTGGGTATGCTGGATACGATCTGGGCGATCCTGATCCCGGGTGCCTTCAGCGTCTGGAACATGATCGTTGCCCGTACCTACTACATGGGTATCCCGAAAGATCTGCAGGAAGCTGCGGAGATCGACGGTGCTTCGGAGATGGTCTATTTCTTCCGGATCCTGCTGCCGGTCTGTATGCCGATCATTGCGACGATCGCCATGTGGCAGTTCGTCGGTATGTGGAACAGCTATTTCGATGCCATGATCTATCTCAACGATGCTTCCAAGCAGCCGCTGCAGCTCGTTCTGCGTTCGATCCTGATCCAGAACCAGCCGGAGCCCGGTATGGTCTCGGATATGCAGTCGACAGCTGCGAGAGCTCAGCTGGCAGAATTGCTGAAGTATGCGACGATCATCATTTCCAGCTTACCGCTGATGATCATGTATCCGTTCTTCCAGAAGTACTTTGATTCCGGTATCATGGCCGGTGCGGTCAAAGGTTAAAAAATGGTTATTACAGTCTATCTGTAAAATACAAAGGAGAAAAAATGAAAAAGGTTTTAACTACTCTCATTCTTTGCATCCTGACAGTATTCATGCTGGCAGGCTGCGGCTCTAAGGGCGGCGGTGCTCCTACTGCTTCTCAGGGCCTCGATGTTGATCCGGCTACGCTGGCTTTCCCTTTAGCGGAAACAGCCACGATCAAAGGTCTGACAAGCTATCCGGTCGGTACGGAATCGGAACCGAACAACAGAACGATCTTCAAGAGACTTGAAGAAAAGACCAATGTTCATGTTGACTGGAAAGCCATCCAGGGCGACCAGTGGGGTGAAAAGATCTCTCTGGAAATGTCCAACATCAAGACATTGCCGGAATTCGTCTTCTCAGCCAGCTTCAACGATACCGATCTGCTCAAATATGCGAAGCAGGGTGTCATCATCAATGTTGAAGAATACATCGACAAATACATGCCTAATCTGTGCAAGGTCTTCGAACAGGCTCCGGAATATCGGGCAATGTGCACCGATGAGAACGGCCACATCTGGGCTCTTCCTTGGATCGAACAGCTCGGTTATGAAAAGACCGCTATCCAGACTATCGACTATATGCCGTTCATCAACAAGAACTGGCTCGATTTCTTAGGTCTCGAAGTTCCGACTACCGTTGAAGACTTCGAAAAAGTATTGCTCGCTTTCCGTGACAATGCTGACAAGATCAAAGCTGAATTCAACATCGATGGCGATATCATCCCGATGTCCTTCATCATGAACGACGGCGGCCAGGACCCGATGGTTCTGATCAACGGTTTCGGCGAAGGTATCGGTGATCCGGATAAGGGCAGACACATCGCTGTCACTGAAGACAGAAAAGTCATCTGCACAGCTTCGACCGAAGGTTTCAAGAAGGGTCTGGAATGGCTCCATAAGCTCTATGAAGAAGATCTGATCGACAAGGAAGCCTTCACTCATGAATGGTCAACCTATGTTGCCAAAGGTAAATCCGGCCGTTACGGTGTCTGTTTCTCTTGGGACGTTGCGAATATCGCTCAGGTTTCCATGGATGACCTGATCGCCGGCAAGAGCTGGGTACCGATGCCTGTGCTGACTGCTGATACCAGAAACCTGACTCCGCAGAACGGTTCCTTCACTTCCGGTTTCGACAGAGGCCGCTGTGTCGTTACAGCAACCGCTCAGAATCCGGCTCTGATCTGTGCTTGGCTCGATCAGATGTATGATCCGATGCAGTCACCGCAGAACAACTGGGGTACCTATGGCGAAGATGATGATTTCGATATCTTCGAAATGAGCACCAATGCCAACGGCGAACCGATGCTGAAACATGCCTGGTTAGGTGATGCTTCTCCGGTCGAAGTCCGTGAAGCCGAATCAGTCAACGGTCCGTTAGCGATCTTAGACTCTTACTACAATGTCTACGTAACCTGCCCGGATGATGCCCAGTACCGTCTCAACTGGATCAAGGACATCTACACTCCGGATATGCATACGACTTATGTCTTCCCGAATGTCTTCATGACTACCGATGATACCAAGAGGATTTCCGACTTACAGGCTGATATCACCAAGACGATCAACACCGCTAAGTCCAACTGGGTCATGAACGGTTTCACCGAGGATGACTGGAATGAGCTGCAGAATCAGCTGCAGTCCTACAAAGTCGATGAACTGCTCAGCATCTACCAGAAATATCTGGATGCATTCTACGCAAACTGATAAGATTCATTTCTAAGCCCCGTCCTTAACGGGACGGGGCTTCCTTTCCTGATTACAGCCGTAAAAGGGAATAGAACGATTACGAGGAACTGACATGCCCAGCAAAGCACTAGTAAAAGCCCGAAAATTTGAAAAGAAATATCTGCCTTTTACCAAAGAGGAACAGCCGTGGATCCATGTGACAGCCGGTATCGGCTGGATGAACGATCCAAACGGTTTTGCCCCTTACAAAGGCGAGTATCATCTGTTTTATCAGTATTATCCCTATGATACAAAATGGGGACCGATGCATTGGGGACATCTAAAAACCAAAGACTTCATCAGATGGGAAAAACTTCCCTGTGCTATGGCCCCGGACAGCGAATATGACCGGGACGGCTGTTTCTCCGGCGGCGCTGTCGAGATGGATGACGGCCGGCACTTGCTGATCTATACCGGTGTCAGCAATCGGCGGAATCAGAACGGTAAGATCGAATCCTACCAGACGCAATGTATCGCTTTCGGCGATGGCGTCGATTATGAAAAATATGAATTCAATCCGGTAATTACCGCCGAGATGATTCCGGAAAAAGGCAGTATCCATGATTTCCGTGATCCCAAAATCTGGAAAGAAAACGGCGTCTACCGCATCGTCGTTGGTAACCGCAGCGAAGACGGTTCCGGCAGCATCCTGATGTATGAAAGCAAGGATGCGATCAACTGGGAATACAAAGGTGTCGTTTCCAGTTCCCACAACCAGTATGGCAGGATGTGGGAATGTCCGGATTTCTTCGAACTTGACGGAGTCAATGTCCTGCTGATCTCACCGCAGGAAATGACGGCGATCGGTCTGGAATTCCATCCTGGAAATGCCAATGCCTGCATCATTGGAAAATTCGATCCGGAAAGCTGTCATCTCAACCGGCAAAGCGTACAGGCTATCGATTACGGTCTTGATTTCTATGCTCCGCAGACTCTGCAGAGTTATGACGGACGCCGGATCATGATCGCCTGGATGCAGAACTGGGAAACTTCTTATTCGAAAAACGAAGAACTGCAGTTCTGCGGCATGATGACGGTTCCTCGGGAACTGTCGATCAGAAACGGCAAGCTCTGTCAGAATCCGGTCCGGGAACTGGAGAAATACCGGGGTCTGAAGATCGATTACTATAACGTTCACATCAACAACGAGACAAGTCTCTACGGGATCAACGGCAACTGTATCGATTTGACGGTCACGATCAAACCGGGTAATGACAAAAACATGTACAAGTGGTTCAGGATCTATCTGGGAAAGGACGGCGAACACTATACCTTGCTCAGATTCCGTCCGGACATTTCGACGATCAAAGTCGATCGGACACGCAGCGGTTTCCCGCACGATATCGTCAATATCCGGGAATTTCCGGTCCGGCAGATCGATGGCAACCTCAAGATCCGTTTCATCATCGACCGCTACAGCATGGAGATGTTCGTCAATGACGGTGAACAGGCAGCTTCATTTGTCCTGTATGCACCGGTAAATGCCGAAGCAATCAGTTTCTCTTGCGAAGGCAGCAGTGTGATCGATATCGAAAAATACGATCTGTTGAAAGAGGTATAAGCATGGAAAGAAAATATGATGTCATCGCCTTAGGAGAACTGCTGATCGATTTTACCGATAACGGGCTGAGTTCACAAGGCAATCCCTTGCTGGAAGCCAATCCGGGCGGAGCACCGTGCAACGTTCTGTCGATGCTGGCAAAGCTGTCGAAGAAGACGGCCTTCATCGGCAAGGTCGGTAAGGATATGTTCGGCAGACAGCTGAGAGAGACGATCAAGGCTGTCGGTATCGATGATTCTTACCTGCTTGATGACGAAAAAGTCCACACTACCCTGGCTTTCGTCAAAACTTATGAAAACGGCGACCGTGATTTCTCATTCTATCGCGATCCGGGTGCCGATATGATGCTCAAGGAAGCGGATCTTCCGCTCGATGCTTTAAAAAATACGAAGGTCTTCCATTTCGGAACGCTGTCCATGACTCATGAAGAAGTCAGGAAAGCAACGAAGAAAGCGGTGGAAACGGCCAAAGCAGCCGGTGCCGTGATCTCGTTTGATCCGAATCTGCGTCCGCCTCTGTGGGCTGATCTCGATGAGGCCAAAGAACAGATCGACTGGGGTTTAAGAAACAGCGACATCGTCAAGATCGCTGACAATGAACTTCAGTTCATGTGCGGCGAAGAAGATCTCGAAAAATGTGCTCAGCTTCTGAAAGAAAAATATCCGAATATCAAAGTCCTCAATGCGACTTACGGTGCGGAAGGAAGCTGCAGTTATTACAAAGATCTGCGGGTCTTTGCCCCGGCCTTCAAACTCGGCGGGACCATTGAAACAACGGGTGCCGGTGATACGTTCTGTGCATCTGCTGTCAACTACATCATCGATCATCCGATCGACGAACTTAACGAAAAAGATCTGAAAGAAATGCTGCGATTCGCAAATGCCGCAGCCTACATCGTCACGACCAAAAAAGGTGCGATCCGCTCGATGCCGGATCCGGAAGATGTCGAAGAGATCTTAAAGAACAATTAGAAAACAACTCATAGCCACTCCACTTCTTGGCAAACCATTATGAAAGGAGAATGTCCGTGACTCGGACTGCGACAGTGTGGAGACCTGTCGTAATACGCAAAGGCGTGAGGCTGCAGCATGCGGAGGCACTGCATCCAGAGTCAGATAACATATGGCAAGCATTCAGTTAAAGAACATCAAGAAAGTATATCCGTTCATCAGCGGAGAACAGAAGAAGACCAGCAGGAAGAAATCTGCTGACGAACCGGAAAATAAGAAAGCAAATCTTCAGATCACCGAGGAAGGTGTCGTTGCGGTTCAGGCCTTCAATCTTGACATCAACGATAAGGAATTCATCGTCCTGGTCGGTCCTTCCGGCTGCGGCAAGTCAACCACTTTGAGAATGGTCGCCGGTCTTGAGACCATTTCCGATGGCGAACTGATCATCGACGGCAAAGTCATGAACGACGTTGCCCCGAAAGACCGGGATATCGCCATGGTTTTCCAGAACTATGCTCTTTATCCGCATATGACCGTTTATGAAAATATGGCTTTCTCTTTAAGACTGAGAAAAGAACCGAAAGATGAAATCGACCGCAAGGTCAGAGAGGCTGCTGAGATTCTCGATATCACTCAATATCTCGAAAGAAAACCAAAGGCTCTTTCCGGTGGTCAGAGACAGCGTGTTGCCATCGGCCGGGCTATCGTCAGAGATCCGAAAGTCATGCTGATGGACGAGCCTTTGTCTAACCTTGATGCCAAACTGCGTAACGAAATGAGAGCAGAGATCATCAAGCTGCGTCAGCGTATCAACACGACTTTCATGTACGTCACTCACGACCAGACTGAGGCTATGACCTTAGGCGATCGGATCGTCATCATGAGAGACGGCTACATCCAGCAGATCGGTACACCGCAGGAAGTATTCAATCATCCTTCCAATCTCTTCGTTGCCGGCTTCATCGGCATGCCGGTCATGAACTTCTTTGATGCGAAACTGGAAAGAGAAAAAGACAAGTACTTCGTTGTACTGGATAACTATAAAGTCGAACTTTCCGAAGAAAAAGAAAAGCGTCTGCTTGCCAATGATGTCAAGAGTCAGGAAATCACCTTAGGTGTCCGTCCTGAACATACCGATGTCAGCAAGGATGGCGTTGAAGCGACAGTAGATGTTGCCGAAATGATGGGTTCTTCCGTTCATCTGCATGTCAATTCCAACGGCAGAGATGTCATCATCATCGTTCCGACGATCGATATGGAAGGCAACTACAACTACGGTGACAAGATCCACTTCACTTTTGAAGGCAAGGTCGCTCACGTATTCTCGAAAGAGACTTCCAAGAACCTGGAATACTGATTATTTAAAACCATAAGCTGGTTTAAACAACGAAAGGAAAGGACAGATCGTCCTTTTCTTTGGTAATGTAAACTTTCGTGTGGGTAAATGACATACCCAGGTTAAACTTTCCTGGGGTGGAAGTGTAAACTTCCATGTGGGTGGCATTGCCTGGAAGCGAAAAAAAACGAATAAGATCCTGCAGTGATCTGAATCACACAGGATCGATCTGTAATCATAACAGGTCGGTCTTTTTTCTTTAGCAACT
>CADCOR010000318.1 GCA_902803055.1 uncultured Erysipelotrichaceae bacterium | reverse complement strand
TCGGCTATACCATAGAACTGCCGGGTTACAGTGAGGATACGCGGGAAGCAGGAACTTACGGTTTCCTGGGTCTGGCTGATCATGTCGCTGCCAACAAGGAACTCTACTTCGCAAATCTGGCTGAGATCTATTCCCGCGGCATCGATAACCTGAACTCTGACAGCAAGGTCAGTCTCTGGTATACGGATTGTCACGATAATATCGGTGCTGATGCAGCGATCTTCCGTCCTGGCCATACAGGGGAAGGTGAAAACGGACAGTTCTTCCCTGAATGTTATCTGATCCCGCTGGATAAGGATAATCAGAGAAATCTTCAGGCGGCTTATGAAATGATCGAATATCTGACCCGTAACGATGTCAAGGTGTCCATTGCCGGTTCTCCGGTGAGTGTCGATGGAAAGAACTTCCCAGCCGGTACTGCGGTGGTATCCATGTATCAGGCCAAACGCTCAGTGGCTAATGCAGCTCTTTATGACGGAATCTACCTTACGAGCTGGCAAGGGACAACCAACGAAGCGATCGGCAGTTTCAGTTATACCCGCGGTTTTGATATGGCCACCTGTACCAGACCGGCGGAATACGAAGCGATCAGAGACAGCCTGAATGAAACGATCACATATGATGGTCTGCAGTCTTTCTTACAGAAGAACGCTCTTTCGCAGTTCAGCGGTACGCAAGGTGCAGATGTCATCATCGCCAACGTCTCGGAAGATTCCACGGCAGCCATCAATTCCCTGCTTCGTTCCGGCAAGCAGGTTGGAGTGGTCACAGCTGGTGAACACAAGGGAGATTTTATCTGTTCCTATGATGACTGGAAAAACGTATCGGCTGCTTATATCCTCAGCGGAACCGGTGTAGAAGATCAAAGTTTGAACACCAGAGTTATTGAAAAATCACCAAAAGTCTACATCAGCGGTACGAAGGAAGCATTAACACCGGAGCCGGAAGGTTTTATATACAACAGTCTTGTGTCCTATTATGGCGATTACAACCATGATCGGATGGCTTTTGAGATGATGGGTTTTGAAATCACGGAAGATGTTTCCGAAGCGGAAGCAATAGCTGGCTCAGCCGCATTGGATGAAGACAGTCTGAAGGCTGTACGAAGCGGCATTCCTTATGTAGGCTATACCAGCGATGCGACTGAGTGTATTCAAGAAAGTCTTCTTCCTGAAATCCAGACTGACTGGACAGAGGGAGTTGACTGTCTGGGCTATGTCACTTATCCTGACGAGACATTGACCAACGCCAGCTATATCAGCGCTAAAGACGATGTCTTCTATGGTTCCGGTACAAGTTACTTTACAGACCTGCCTGAAGGCGCAAAGATACTGGTTAAACGTGATGGCAGCCGCACTCCTCTTGAAGGATATTTCAGCGACAACGAAGAAAACATCAATAAGTTTCTGAATGGCATCATGGGATTTTCTTATGAAGGTATGGACAAAGACGGCAATGAGGTAAATGTTACCCTCTTTGCCAACTCATTAAATGCAGGAGGACATCAGCGGGATGAATATCGTTTCATCAGTAACGCCCTTTTTGAGAGCTGCCTCAGCGATACTCCCTATGTAAGTTCCAGCAATACATCTAATTAGACAGCGTTTAACTATGCCAAGAAGATCGATGATCTTAATGAACTGATCCGCAAGTACTGGAGTCTGTTTTGGTCATGGCCGATATGAACAATCTGAAACACATTAACGATGAGTTTGTGGCAATACTTCGTGATAAAGCCAGGTATGAAAACAAGATGCAGTATAAGAAGAAATACGGCGAAGAGATGAGATAACGCGCATTTTGATCAATACAGTAAATATCTTAAGCTATAATAGAGATGCGGAGGATTAGCTCAGTTGGGAGAGCGCGCCCGTCACATGGGTGAGGTCGCAGGTTCAAGCCCTGTATCCTCCACCAGCTTATGATGATATCCGGACTCAGGTCCGTTTTTATTTAAGAGGGAGAACAGACATATGAAAGAATTCGGCTGGTGTTTTATCGGAACCGGAAGACTTGCCCATACGGTGGCACAGCAGCTGTTAAGCTCAGGCCGGCATAGAATCGTTTCCTGCTATACCAGGGATTTTGAAAAAGCAGAAGCTTTTGGCAAGAAATATTCATGTAAAGCATATGCGAAAGCTGAAGATGCGATCAATGACAGCGAAGTTGAAGGTGTATATGTCGTAACCCCGCACAACGCTCATTATCGTTTTGTGAAGATGGCGTTAAATCTCAATAAGCCTGTTCTTTGTGAGAAGGCTTTTACTGTAACGGCTGAAGAAGCGGAAGAACTCATCAGGATCGCAAAGGAAAAGAAAGTCTATCTTTGTGAAGCAATGTGGACCTGGTTTTCTGCTTCGGCCAACAAATGCAAGGAATGGATAAAGGAAGGAAAGATCGGGAGGATCTTATCTGCCTCATTCACCTATCATATGCGTTCGATCAATTTTGCGCCAAGAGTTTCTGATCCCAAGAGAGCCGGCGGAGCACTGTTAGATATCACGGTCTATCCGATCACCTATGCCTATCATCTTTGGGGTATGCCCAAAAAGATCACAGCCAGAGGAAAGATCAGAAACGGCATTGATCTAACAGATGACATCGTCTTTTCCTATGATGGCTTTGATGTGGATATCTCGGCTTCGATCGTTGATTACAGGAATTCTGAAAAGATGCGGATCAGGGGTGAAAAAGGCATGATCAGTGCCTTAATGTATCACATGATGAATGGCATAACTTTATCGAAAGGTCCACTTAATCAGGAAAAGTTCAAAGGACCTGGTCCGAAGATCAATTCCTATCTTGATGAATTCGATACAGCTGCGAGAGATATCAGAGCAGGCAAGATTGAAAGTGAGCAGCACACATTAGAGAATACGCTGGATGTCATGAAAATAATGGATGAGATCAGAAGACAGATCGATCTTGAGTATGAGGAACTTGAATAAGATGATGAAGCAGATATTTAATCCCTATCTTCCGGACTATGAATACATTCCGGATGGTGAACCGCATGTCTACAATGACCGGCTTTATGTCTACGGATCCCACGATAAATATGGCACAGACTTTTTCTGTGAGAATGACTATGTCCTGTGGAGTGCACCAGTAGATGATCTGTCTGACTGGCATTGTCATGGAATGATCTATCGCAAAGATCAGGATCCTTTAAATCAGGAAATCAAAAGTCCGCTGTTTGCACCGGATGCCTGCAAAGGCAAAGATGGAAGATACTATCTTTACTACTGTCCCTGCAAGACGGCTTCAATCGGTGTTGCCGTGGCAGAAAAGCCGGAAGGTCCATTTGAATTCCTGGGACATGTCAAAGACAAGGAAGGAAAACTCATCGGAAAACGAGATGGCGATCCCTATCCTTTTGATCCGGCGATCATTGTTGATGATGATAAGATCTATCTTTATGTCGGTTTTTCACCAGACCTGAGCTGGGAATTTGTTGAACGGGAATTCGGTAAGACCAGACTGCAGAAAGGTGCTTATGTCATCGAACTTGAAGATGATATGTGCACCCTGAAAAATGGTCCTTATAAGATCAGAATAAACGACTGTCCCGATGCAGGGCATGATTTCTTTGAGGCAAGTTCGATCCGCCGCTTCAATGACCGTTACTATTTCATCTATTCATCATGGAATTCGCATGAACTATGTTACGCCATGGCCGATGATCCCAAAGGTCCTTTCACTTACAAAGGCATCCTGCATGACAATGGCGATATCGGGCTGGTCAATGAAGCAGAAAGAGTATCCTATACCGGAAACAACCACGG
>CADCOR010000317.1 GCA_902803055.1 uncultured Erysipelotrichaceae bacterium | reverse complement strand
CTTAATTCTTCGGATAATGCCGTCGATAATCTGTTTGTTCTGTTTTCCGACTATACATTCTATGACAAGGAATCGGTTGATGATTACATGACCTGTTTAAAAGATATCGACCGTTATCTGGATGATGTTTTGACTTATACGGCAGATCAGGCGGCCGATGGTTATCCTTTGACCGGTGCCTGGATCAATTACACCCAGGAACTTTGTGATCGATCAACTTCGGATCCGGAAAACAATGAGCTCATTCTTTCTTTTGACAAGCGCATTTCCGAACTTGATTTTCTGAGCGACAAAGAAAAGGAAGATCTGATTACGGAAAACAGGAAGATCGTTCTGGAAGAAGTTGTTCCGGCTTTGAAGAAAGTCAGCAAGGATATTGAACAGTATCGCGGCAAAGCCAAGGATGATGATTATCTGCTTTATAAACTGGACAAGAATTATGCCGAACTGGAATTCATGCTGGCATGCAGTGCCAATAAAAGCGTTGACGAACTGTATGCACAGGTTGAAGATATCTATTCCTTGTTAGAAGCAGAGTTCGTGTCTGTTTACTATGATGATAAGGCATCCAGACAGTTCGATGCAGCCTTAAACGGCAATATAGACATCCTGAAAAATGATGCCGCTGGAATGCTGGAATATCTCAGAACCAATAATGGCAGGTATTTTCCTGATCTTGGCGATGTTGCCTACAATGTTTCCTACCTTAATCCGGATACTGCTTCAACCGGTGTAGTAGCCTATTACCTGCATCCGCTTCTTGATAATCTGGATCAGAATATCATCAGGGTAAATCCTAACAGCAGCGATGAATCATACAGTGTTTATGGTACGCTGGCTCATGAGGGATTCCCGGGGCATCTTTATCAGAACGTTTATTTCTACCGCACCGATCCAAAACCTTACCGTACCTGTCTTGGCTATTCAGGCTATACGGAAGGCTGGGCTGTTTATGCGTCTTATTATGCTTACAGGTCATTGGGTATTGAGGATTATGCTGCTTCAGCGTTATTCTTCTTGGATAACTATTATTTCTTCATGTATTCTCTGATCGACATGCAGGTTGATTATTACGGCTGGAGTGCTGATGAGGTATATAAATATTTCAAGGAAAACTCACAGCTGGCCAGCAGTTTCTCCAAGAATGACATCAGAAATATCATCGATTATGTCATAGAGAATCAGTGTACTTTCTGTTATTACGGCGTTGGCGCTTCCGGCTTCTTTACTTTGAGAGAAAGAGCAGCCAAACAGCTGAACAATAAATTTGACATCCTTGCTTTCAACGAGCAGATGGTCAAAAACGGTCCGCTGCCATTTGTAATGATGGAAGAGCAGACTGAAGAGTTTGTTAAGGCTCATCAGTCATAATACCAGGCTGGTATTTCACTTGGCACATCAGCTCCGGCGCCGCCGCCGAATGCTTCATTTTTATTGATGAGACTGGGCAGATCACAGTCTTTTAATCTGCTTACGTCAAAGTTTCTGGCACCATAGAAAGCATAAGAGATATCACTGATATTTGATACATCGAGATCTTCGATGTCATAGACATTCTGCAGATGTGACTGCTTGCTGGCGCTGTTGCATTCAAACATTGAGGCAATATTGCACAGATTATGACTGTTCCAGCCCGCGATATTCAGATTGCCAAGCGAGAAACAGTTACGGAACATTCCTGATGCATCGCTGACATTGCAGATATTCCAGTCTGAAAGATCTAAATCATCTGGCAGAATCTCTTCGCTTTCCGCAAACATATAGGAAAGATCATGACAGTTTTCGCTGATATTCCATAATCCGAGATTGCCGATATTGCGCATGGAAGAAGCGAGCCTGAACATTGATCTGAAAGATTCAACATTTGATACATTCCAACCCGAGATATCTCCGGTAACGATGAGAACAGGACAGTTTTCAAACATTGAGGACATATCTGTGATATTAGAAGTATCCCAGCTCGCCATCGTCCCAAGGTTTCTGAGCTTGGGACAGTTGTAGAACATGTGAGAACAGGTCTGACATTTTGCCAGATCCCAGTTTCTTAAACTTCCCGGGGTCGTAAGACTGAGACAATGAGAAAACATGTAGCTCATATCTGAACAGTTTGAAGTATCAAGACTGTTCAGATTCAATCTGACTAACGATGTGCACATTTCAAACATGCGCGACATGTTTGTGACATTATGAGTATCAAAGGAATCAAGACCATTGATCGCCGTCAGTTTAATATCTCCTTTAAATAGGGAAGAGATATTTTCACATTCATCCATTTCAAGCAGATTAATGCCGTTTATGGTCTCGAGTTTTGTCAGGTTGCCTAAGGCTTTTGACATATCGGGATTGGCAATAATCATATTTCCTTCGCGAGGATAGATGGTCACTGATCGATCATCGTTATTTAACAGCAGGGATCTATCCTGGCCAAGCGAGACATCGATATCGTTTTCAGAATATGGAAAAGAAGTTTGAAAACTGATCGAAGTCGGATCAATGGAATTCAGAATTTCATTCAGATTTCTGCCATTGGTCAGAACACTGCTGGGGGTTGTATCTTCAAGATAGATCCTCATGTTCATGCTGCCGTTATATTCACCAACTGCAAGATTATCTACAGAATAACTGATCTGTTTATCATCCATATCGTTTTTCCTGTAGATCAGGGTATTGTTGTTCAGACCGACATTGATATCCTGTTTTCCGTGCAGATCACTTAAAATCAGTTCATCCGGAAAGTCGACGTGTAAAGTCTGGTATTCATTCAGGTTGTTGGAACTGATTCTTACGCTGAATGAACCGCTTTCTGCCAAAGCGATGTTCTGTGGTACTTCTATCACGTATACGTCGGTGCAAGGGGGCACATCATTCAAAGAGAAACCAAAAAGCAAGGAAACAAGGCAACAAGTTAAAGCGTGCATATCATTGTGCCCCCTGTAAATAGATGGATACATTCAAGTATCCTGTCCATCTTCCTGCCTTTAGTGAGCCATGATGGATCGTAAGGCAAGAAGATGTATAATTCAGATCAAGCTCAGAAGAAGACCAGCTTTTCTTGTTCTGATCGATACTGACGGGCATACTGCGCTTGCTGTCGGATATCGAAGTCTGGGAATCAAAGACGACCCACAGGTCCTGATCGGCGTAGATGTCTCCCTTGACATAGAAGGTGAGGCAGGTCTCATCGCTTGTTATATTGATTTTCTCCGGTATCTTGATTGTGTAAAGAGGCGTCTTTACACAGCTGACATTTATCGTGTAGCCCCCGTCTTCAGCAAAATCCTGAGCCATGATCGGAAATGTCATCAAATTACAAATAAGTAAGGATAATAACAGTTTTTTCATCGAATCCTCCCTGATCAGGGATGCAGGTCCCCTGATAAAAAAGATTATGCAGTCTTGTTCTGTAAAGTGATTGTTACTGGTAAAACAGCTGCATATTTACCAGCCTGTAATGCACCATGTGTGATAGTGAATACTGCTTTGGCATCGCCATAATCCACATTGAGATCATCTGAATGGAAAGTTCCATCAGCTGCATTGATGCCTAAAGCGACATTTGCCTTATCACTGCCGCTGACAACATCCTGCAGATAGATGGTTGAAGTGCTGTCATAGCTAATTACAAGCTCTTCTGAAGCGGCTATATCACCGGCGGTAAAGACATTGAAGGTCTTGCTTGTTTCCGAAACATCATCTTTTTTCGGCAGTTTGACCTTATAACTTGAAGCTTTGATCGCTTCAAGTTCTACCGTAGCTGAATCACCGGTCACTTCATTCATTCCTTCTTCTGCAAAGATGTTTGCAGGCAATATGACCATCATCATGGCCACAAATAATACAGTCAGATATTTTTTCATTTATACTCCTTACTTGATAATCAGAATCTGCTGATTCTGTCTGATCCCGGACCAGAACAGGGCTTTTGTTCCTAACTCATAGGAAGATATTGAATAAGTCAGTTCATGTCTGCCTGCATCCAGACGATCGTAAATATCAAATTCTTCCATTTTGCCCGGTTCAATGAGACCGCTTTGGTAAAGAGTCTCATCGTCATATATCACATCTAAACTCAGATACACATCGTTGTCTTTGGGGTTAATCAGATAAATGTCATGAAAATCACTGTTGATCTCTAATTCGCCAAAGCCCATCAACTCTGTATAGGTATCTGAATCCTGCTGATGATTCAGGTCATAACTGATCTCACTCTGTTTATCGGATACTTCTTTATCAGAAATGATCGATCCGCTGTTTCTCTTGAGGATCATCAGATAGATCAGGATCGCGACTTCCAGAAGCATGAAGATCAGAATGAGAATAATGATTATTTTTCTTTTTTTGTCTTTTTTATTTTCACTGCTGTTTTTGTTCATGGTGTCTCCCTTCATATCTTTATTGCCAAAAAAGAGACAGTTTCCTGTCTCTGCTGATGAAAAATCAGAATTATTGTGCTGATATTTATTTTATATTTTATGTATTGCCGCTAATACCGCGGATCAACGATCCTGTGCATCTGATTATTGAAAATATAGATACGACTCAGACGGTCAGATAAACCTGTAATGAGTTCATATACAATCGTATTCAACTCGTCAGCTCTTTGAACCATACTGATGTGATCTCCATAGAGCTCGACCTTAGTGCCGACCTTGTGATAATGCTCAGTCAGAATCATCATCTGGTCCATACAGATACTTCCTACTATCCTGCCATACTCATTTTCAACATAGACCTGTTTACCGGTATTAGCCCGATAGAAACCATCCGCATAGCCTAAAGGGATCGTCAGAAGATAGCCTTCACCATTGCTGGTGTAATGTCTTCCATATGACACCGTATCACCGGCTTTCAGTTTCTTGACCATTGTTACTTCTGAAAACAGTTTAATACATGGCTTGAGCATCGTTTCATAGGAACTGTATCCCAATAAACCTAAACCGACGCGATGATAATTGCAGATGTCATCATCTATAATCAGAGAAGCATCAGTTGCGGACATATGAACGTATTGGAAAGGGTAGTTCAGGGAAGTGACGCATTCTTTAAAAAGATCATACTGTTTCTGAGAATACTCTTTGTCTGTATCGGCGCTGGTAAAATGGGACATGACACCTTCGATATCTGAACCTTTTTCAATCAGAAGATCCAGAACTTCTCTTGCTTCCTCAATATTGATGCCGATCCTGTTCATGCCGGTATTGAGTTTAAGATGTACTTTGACATCTTTAAGATCGCTGCTGATGACATAATCTTTGCTGACAGTCACGATTGAAAAACCCTTATCTCTTATGATATTCATGTCTCCAGGATCAACATATCCCAGGATCAGGATCTTATCATCGATAAAGTGCTTTCTGAGATTTAATGCTTCATCCAGTGAAGAGACTGCAAAAAAAGATACACCAGCCTTTTTCAGTATTTCTGCTTCGATATAATCAACCATTCCATAGCCATTAGCTTTGATGACACCGATCAGACCTTTGTTTGAATCATTAATAAAGAAGCGGGTATTAGCTTCCAGATTATCCAGATTTATTTCAATATATGATTTTCTGAACATATGTTTATTTTATTACAAAATCGTAAATTTTACGGCATTATTCTTGAAATGAATAATATCTTATGATAATATAAAAAAGCGCAAAAATTGGAGGCTTAGCTCAGTTGGGAGAGCACCTGCCTTACAAGCAGGGGGTCACAGGTTCGAGCCCTGTAGCCTCCACCATGGTATGCCAACTTAGCGCAATAGGTAGAGCAACTGATTTGTAATCAGTAGGTTACGGGTTCAATTCCTGTAGTTGGCACCATTATAGTGAAAAAGCCTGTTTTATGCGATAAATACAGGCTTTTTTGATGTTTAGGCGATTTTTTTCGCCTAAACAGGCAATAGACCCCATTTGGCTAAAATGAACCCCAGAGTGGATATCAATCAGATATATCGGGTAGTTTTGTGCATGCCGGCAAATCTTGATTATCTCGATGTTACATATGATGAAAACGGCAGACCTGTTTCTGCGGAAGGTGTCGAGGAGCTGATGAATTTCACAAGAGAATACTATGACTCCGTGGTTCTTCCTGCACCGGAAACAGAGCCTGAAATAAAATAGCTCTTCAGGAATCGATTGCTATGACCGTAAATAAATAAATTCTGCATAATGTGCAGAATTTATTTATTTGAGCCTTGATCTATCGGAGTTTTTCTATTCTGCGCTTGGAGCCGGAATGACGAAACGCTTTTCACCGATCGCACCTAACGGGCAGACATCTGCGCAGCTCCAGCAAAGAATGCAGCAGCTTCCATCTATCTCTGCACCATCAGGACCGATAGTGATAGCACCGGACGGACAGGCATTTTCGCATTCGCCGCAGCCGCTGCACAGATTGATGACACCGAATTTCGTAATGATGGTATTTCCATCCTTATCTGTTTCAGTAAAAGTCGTGAAACCGCCAGCTACTTTTTCCAGAGATTCGTTATTAAGCCCTTTTTTATCCATTATCGTCTTCCTCCTACATATTTTATACGTTTATTATAGTTTATCAGGCAACGATTCATATCAGTTTCCATACTTAGTTGAACATCATGTCAAAGCAGGTTTGGAAACTTGACGATCAGCTTAATTCTGCCGCAAAGATGAGTCGTATCGTATAATAACGGCGAGAGGTAATGAATATGATAGAAAACAAAAATACCGTAAACGCTCAGAAGCTGACAGATCCTGATCTTGATAAAGTATCAGGCGGTGCTTTCTTCAAAGATTTCAGCGACGATCAGTATAATGCTGCCGGAGTCAGTGTAACGGAGTCGGCAGATCATCTTCATGGCAGTTTCAGTTTCAAAGGTGAAACGATCCAAAGAGAAGAAGCCGGCATCATCGTCGACTACTATCACTTTTTCGGTTGTCCGCCACTATCGGCACAACAGGCAATGGACTGGTACAGAAACAGTCTATCGGACTAAAAACAGATCAATATCATAAAACCCTGCGATCTGCAATAATCAGGAATGCCTTGCCTGGGATCACGGGGTTTTCTTTTGCCGGATATCAGCTTGCAGAAGAACGAAAGGCTTTTTTCAAGATCCTTCTGCAGCATTTGCTTTGTCAAAGAAGAAGAAAGACGATCAACATCCTTCCTGATTCTACAGCAGGATGTTTTTCAGTTTCTCGGGAAAGGATGCGATGATCTTCGTAACCAGTGAGCTGGGTGTTTCCGGAGGATTTATGAAGATCCATTCTCTTATGATGCAGATCTGGGCCAGAGACGAGTAATGGATCATGAACGAAAGCTCATCGTCGATACTGAAGCCTTTGCTGACGGCGATCTTTTCAAAGAGCTCATCGCCATATCTGACGATGTGCTTATAGACACCGCTTAAGGCTTCATCAGGAAGGACCTTACGATAGAATGTCAGATCCTTTCTTATCTCTTCCATTCCTCTGATATAGTTTTCAGCAAAGTCATAAGGACCTTTATCAGGATCCCAGATCTTTCCGATCGTATCGATGTAGATCCAGGCGGCCAGCTGGTATTTGTCTTCAAAATGGTAGTAAAAAGTTTTGCGCTGACAGCCGACCTCTTTGCAGATATCGGAAACTCTGATCTTCTGAAAGTCGGTCTTTTTCAGCATTTCTTTCAATGTGCTCGCAAACTGCTGTTTTGTTCTGTCTTTTAACATGAATTCACCCAGATTTTTTGATATGTAACTATATTATACAGAATCATAGATATGTATAAAATGTGAAAGATGTGACAATGATAAAATGGCGGAGTAAAAGGAGAATATTATGATTGATTTTAACAGTGTAAAAGGAAAGGTTGCGATCGTGACCGGTGCGACTGCCGGTATCGGTAAAGCGATTGCTGAAGTATTTGCGGAAAACGGAATGAAGGTCATTCTTTCGGCAAGAAGAGAAGAACTGGGTGAAAAGATCGCCGAAGATATCAGAAACAGGGGCTGTGAAGCAACATTCTTCAAGGCCGATGTTTCCAAGGAAGAAGATGTCAGAAAACTTATGCAGTATGCGGTGGACAAATACGGCAAGCTGAATGTCGTCATCAATAATGCCGGTGCCAGCACCTTGCTTCATCCGATCCACGAATATGAAGTCGAAGAATTCTGCCGCATCACCAATATCGACTATGTCGGTGTCTTTATGGGTATGAAATATGCCGCACAGGCGATGCTGGAGACAGGATCACAGGGGTGTGCGATCATCAATATTTCTTCTGCTGAAGGTATTTATCCGACTGCCAGTTTTGCTCCATATTCCGGCGCAAAGAGAGCCGTCTTATCTCTGACTCAGACAGCTGCCCTGGATTATGCAAGACATGATATCACGGTCAACTGCATCTGCCCGGGTGCGACGGATACCGATATCTATTCGACGATCTCACCTGAACAAAGAAAATTGACTCAATCAATGATCCCCAACGGAAGATTCGCCAAACCGGAAGAAATGGCTTATACAGCCTTGTTCCTGGCATCTGATCTGTCACGCTATATCACCGGAGCCATCATTCCTGTTACCGGTGGCATGGGTGTCGGCAATTATACCGAAGTTCCTTGGGCAAAGGATTATCCGAAAAAATAAGACATTCGAAAGATGCTTATCTGTCAAAAGGTGCATAGAAACTATGTGCCTTTTTTAATAATGATTTCGGCTTCGATCATCAAAAACCGATCGATTATGATCAGGATGCAGCGATCTATGCTGAAAGACAAGAACAGAGTTTATCATTCCTCAAGAAGAATATGAATGTCAGAGCAGATTAAATCTTCATATTTGGCCAAAACCCCCTTAAACAAATATGCCATAATTTCAATAAGAAGGATTTTGAAATGAAGATCGTTGAAAGAATCGGTTCAAAAGACAATGTCAGATCTATCAAACCGATGAACTCTCAGCTTGAAGCGGGGTTAAAGTATGTGGACAATATCTGCAGTGTGATAAGACTTCATTTGTCCGATCATGATGAATATAGCTTTTATTCCTTTATCAAAGACAAGATGATCAATGTCGATTGAAAAATCAGGATCAAACTGTTAATATAATAGTAGATAAAGACATGGCCTCCTGGCGATTTGCTGCTGGGTGTACGGGTAAACGTGCGACCATGTCTTTTCGTTTATACACTCTGCTGTATAAAACAAAATGGAATTGTTCATAAATCT
>CADCOR010000316.1 GCA_902803055.1 uncultured Erysipelotrichaceae bacterium | reverse complement strand
GTCTTGCTGTACTTGTTCAGAACATCGGCGATCATCGGTTCCACACCGCCTGACTTAGCTACAACAAACGGTTTCTTGTTTAAAGAGATCGCGATATTGGACATCGCAATTGCCGAACCGACGCAGTCTGCATCCATATCCTTATGGCCTACGATGATGACATTCGAGGATTTTTCGATCAGATCCTTAATGGAATTGGCTGTAACCCGCAGCTTGGTCTTGCTGAGCTTCTCTCTGGCCTCGGTGTTGCCGCCAAAAAACATTGTCTCTTCCCCAGCCTTCTTGACAACGACCTGGTCGCCGCCGCGGGCTTGCGAAAGATCGAGCAGATCCTCCAGTATCTCATCGAGTTCTTCGTAATTGTCACTGCCTCGGGCAAAAGCCAAAGAGATCGTGACATCAGTCTTTCCTTCGCTGGAGACTTTCCGGATCGTTCTCAAGATCGAAAAGCGGTCACTTCTGATCTTTTCGTAGGTCTCTTCATTCAGGTTCAGAAACATTCGGTTATTGCGCAAAGTGTGATAGATCACACCGAAGTTTTTAAAGTATTCAATGACCGGAACCTTGATGTTCCCGTTGATATAAGCCAGTTCATCTTCAGACAGGGTCGCTTCATCATAGTTGTCATAGACCAGATAACCAAGCACCGGGCTGTTTTGATCAAGTTTGCGATCCAGATCATACTCTTTGGTGATGTTCTTGAAAGTTATGACATTCGCATTGTCAACTTTGCGGACTGAATATTTTTCATCATTGATCACGACGGTATTATTGTTAGCTTCATTGGAGATCATCTCCTGCAGTTCCGGAAGCCAGTTGAGGATCTTTTCACCAAGGTGATCCATGTTTCTTCTGATAAAGAAATCCGACATATAGGTTATCTCATAATTCTCGTCATAAACAATGATACCGATGTCGCCATGTGACAGGACTTCTTTATAAGACAGTTCGAGACTGTTTTCGATCTCTTTAGTCATCTCCCGACGGATCCTGTCCAAAGAGGAAAAAATGATTCCCAGCAGGATCGTGAAGATGATCAGAATCAAAGCACTGATGATGATATCGCTCTTGAAGACAAAATAAAGAAAAGCCAGAGCGATGACAACGCCAATGATCGTAAACAAAGAGAGAAGAGTGATGAAACGCATTCTCCTCATTGAGTCTGTACCTTACTTTCCAGATATGTACGCAAAGGTCCGGTAGCGTAAAGGAAACCGATCATCAGCAGGATCGTAAACAGAAACGGGATCAGCATGGCCAGCAGGATGAAGATACCGCCGATATTGCGGCGCAGAACCATGGAACCATACAGGATCAGGAAGATATAGCCATAGTAAAAAAGTACCATAGCTCCAAGGATCGAAAAGATCAGGATGCCATAATAAAGGACTTCGTTGTCCTTGAAATAGTTGATCAGGTAGGATGAAGATACCGCAAACAGCGATAAATAGCCCAGAACCGGATTAGGTTTCACATTATAGATATTGGTATTGCCCAGATCTTTGATCTTGAAGCGTTTAAGCAAGAAGATAGAGATCAGATGGATCAAAACACCTTCCATGATACCCATCAGAATCGTTGACAATACATAAAGGACACCGATGATCTTGCCCAGGTCCAGACCGATACTCGCAAAAAGCGAACCGTAATCAAAACCGGTCAGCGATTTAGCCTCATTGAAAGCCTCAAGATACTGGCTGATCATTTCGGTGATTGGAAAACCAAGCAAAGGATAGACCACAAAAGTTGCGATCAGTTCCCCTATTGTATAAGTCAGCATCGCTGTAAACATCAGGAAGCGGCGCGGCTTGTTTTTGGAAATGAAATAGGCATAGGTAAGCCCGGTCAGAATGCCAACCGGAACATAAATCAGATAGGTAAGCTGAAAATTGCCTAATAAAAAAGAGATAATCAGCAGGCCGACACTGAGCATCACGCCATCTTTGAGCGTATGCATGGTGGCATACATGATTATTACGACCGGCATCATCAGAACCAGCAGTTCTGTAAACCAGTAGGCAGTCATTCGATCGATGATGATCAGAGCTCCGACGATTGCCAGCATCATCGCGCCCTGAGTAAGTTTCTTAGTCTGATTCATATATACTATTATAAAACAACCTCCACAAATGTGGAGGTTAATAAATTAATCGGCAATATAAGGTAATAAAGCCATCTGACGTGCTCTCTTGATCGCTGTTGACAGCATTCTCTGATATTTGGCACTGGTGCCGGTTACACGTCTAGGAGTGATCTTTCCGTTAGGAGAGATGAACTTCTTTAATAACTCTACATCTTTATAATCGATATATTCGATCTTGTTCTTAGTGAAGTAACAGACCTTCTTATATCCGACTCTCTGTTTTCTAAAAGCCATTTCGGTTCCTTTCTATATCAATAAAACGGTAAATCATCACTGGAGATATCCAGCGAAGGAGTATTGGAGAAATCATCATCCATACTCTCATAACCCGGATCCACACTCGGTGTAAAAGTCTGATTGTTCGGTGTGTAGCTGTTATTCGGTGCGTAGTTATTAGCGCTAGTATTCTGCGTATTTCGATTGGAAATAATCTGAACGCTATCGGCTACGACCTCAGTTACATACACCTTGCCATTCTGGCCATCATAACTTCTGGTCTGGATCCTGCCTTCGACCGCAACGATAGTGCCCTTTCCCGCATACTGTGACAGGAAATCGGCTGACTGTCTCCAGGCAATGCAGTTGATAAAGTCTGCATTTTGTCCATTTGCCTGCTGAGACTGAAAACGACGGTCGATCGCAACAGTGAAGTTGCATACAGAAGCATTAGAATTAGTCTTTTTCAGTTCAATATCCTTTGTCAGACGACCTACTAAAGTAACTCTGTTAATGTTGATCATTTACTTGCTTCCTTTTTTCTCATCAGCACAGATCGTCATCATTCTGACGATGTCATTGCTGATACCCATCAGACGTTTGAATTCATTCAAGCCTTCAACATCAACGGTATAAGTTACTACAACATAGTAACCTTTAGACATGTGATCGATCTCATAAGCGAAATCTCTCATGCCCCAATCGTCAACATTGTCGATCTTGCCGCCATGAGCAGTGATGATACCATGCATCTGCTCAACTAAAGCAGCTCTGGCAGCATCGTCAAGAGTAGACTTGATGATATACATTGTCTCGTATTGTTTCATGTTTTACCTCCTTCTGGACTAAACGGCCTGTTTCCAGGCAAGGAATAGTTATCTATTCGCTCGATTATTATAACCTAAAGCACAATTATTATGCAATATAATATTTTTCTTTTAAAATATTGTTATGGCTTTAGACGGAATAACACTCTATAAAGTGAAAGAAGACCTCATAAAATATCTGCCGATCAGGATAAACCGGATCGGTGAGACCTCAAAAACCGAAGTCGTCTTCAATGTCCACACCAATAATGAAAGATACAATCTCGTGATGAACTTTCATTCCAACTACAATCACCTTTGTCTGTCAAAACGTGCATTTTCATCATACACTGACCCTTCGACTTTTATCATGGTCTTAAGAAAATATCTGCTCAATGGCGTGATTTATAAGATCGAACAGTTTGACTATGACCGTTATCTGCTGATGCATATAAGAGCACGAAATGAACTCTATGATGAAAAAGAATATCTGCTTTCCGTAGAACTGATGGGAAAATACGCCAATCTGATTCTGGTTGGTGATGACAACAGGATCATCGATGCTTTAAAAAAGATCCCGCCTTATGAAAACACCAGACGGACGATCCTGCCGGGAGCAGAGTTCATATTGCCTGACAAACAGAATAAAGCAGATCCATTCATAACTGCCGATATCGATTTTTCGCAATCGCTCGTCAAGCAGCTGCAGGGTTTCTCCCGGCTTCTGGAAGATGAAGTGCGTTTTCGCCTGGAAAGTTCTTCCTTTGAAGAGATCATGGATCTTATAGCCAGGTCCCATTCCCTCTACCTGCATCGCAAAAATGACAGTTACGACTTTCACATCATACC
>CADCOR010000315.1 GCA_902803055.1 uncultured Erysipelotrichaceae bacterium | reverse complement strand
CAGCTGCAGCGCATGAAGCTGACAGACGACCAGGATGGCCAGACCTTTAACGATGTCCTGTGATAACATTCTCTTTTTCATAAAAGCTCCTATATGGATATAGATAAATTATATTATAAGCAAGCAAAGAGCGTTATTTGAAAATGTGACTCCTGACCAGATACAGGCTAAGCGTTCCTGACATTAATCATGCAAGGATAAATCAGCACATCTGTGCAAATGAAGGTTTAAATGAAAAAACAATGTACTTAAAATAAGAAGACGTTAGTAATAAAAGTGACAAAGTTAAACGAAAACGACACCTATCATCTATTTTGGAAATAAAACCCCGGCAAACTCTATTTCTCATTACTGTCTGACTTATTGTGACATTGAATCCGAGGAGAAATACAGTCAATCGCTATAAAATAAGAATGAACAGATATGGCTAAGGAAAGCAATAAAAACAAAACGCTACTGATTGAGCGCATTAAAAACGATTCAAAATTCCGCTCGCTGTTAACAGGACGAATTGTGCTTACAGGCAATTTAATTTATGCCCTGTTCAATGCTTATGTCGGAATCAGATATCAGAACTACTGGTTCATTTCAATGGCAGTCTGGTATCTGATTATTGGCATGCTCAGGCTCATGGCAGCTATGGGCAATAGAGACGTGCAAAGAAAAAGAAAGACCGCCGGCGCAGCTATCTGTTTTCTGGCTGTCGTCTTATCAGGAATAATCTGTATGGGGATCGTTGAACGGCGCAATCCGATCAGAAATGAGATCATTATGATCGCACTGGCTCTTTATACTTTTGTATCCATGAGCCTGGCGATCATCAATGTGGTCAAAGCACGGAAAAGGAAAGATGCTTTCCTGGAGATCCAAAGAGATATATCGCTGGTCAGTGCCATCGGTTCGATGCTGTCACTAGAAAGAAGCATGTTAGGAACCTTTGGTGATGCTTCTGATAAGCTGACTTTTATTATGGAGACTGCTACAGGTGCGGTTGCTTTTGTGCTGATAAGCCTGATCGGACTCTCGCTGATCAAGAGAAAGACAGCGCCTGATAGGAAAACAGATATCTGATCGACGATCCGTTTCATCTGACTTGTTATAATAATGTAAAGTGAAAAATAAATCTCTTAAGCAGCAAATATCAGAAAATAAGACAAAAGCGTTTGTCTTTTTTGTATTGGTGATGATGCTGCTTAGTATGGTTCCCCTTCACTTAAAAGCTGATGATAGTGAAGTGACTCTGGAAGACTATAACGGCAAAACGATCGGAGTACTGGTCGGTCCTTTGACAGAAGATATCGCCAATAAATTTTTTCCTGACAGCGAGCACCTGCTTTTAAACAGCTATACCGATTGTGTAACGGCTTTGCTTACAAATAAGATTGACGGCTATCTGGCAGATGAACCGAATCTTAAAGTGCTCATGCTGGAACAGCCTGAGATCTCATATATTCCGGAAAGAATGATGGTTAATAATTACAGCTTTGCTTTCAGAAAAAACGATCCGAAAGCGAAAGCCCTATGCGATGAGTTAAATGAATTTATCAAACTGTGCTGGGCTGATGGCACGATGGATGAGATCGAAAGCATCTGGTTTGGATCAGATGAAGAAAGAAAAATTGTCGATATGTCTGATCTGAAAAAAGACGGACGGATAATCAAAGTTGTCACGACAGCGACGGATATGCCCTTCTCATATATCAAAGATAACAAGAATGTCGGCTATGATATCGATCTGATCGTGCGCTTCTGCCGCGCCAAAGGCTATGGACTTGAACTGACGGATGTTGATTTTGCGGGCAGGATTCCGGAGATCGAATCTGGCAAGTGTGATTTTACAACTGCCATGAATGTGACACCGGAAAGAAAAGAACAGGTGCTGTTCTCAGAACCGACCGGCTTTGGCGGCATCGTACTTGCCGTAAGAGCAGCCGATTTAAAAACCAAAGAAAACAGCAATACATACAGTGAACTTGATGAGCTTAATAGCAAAAGGATCGGCGTTACATCCGGTTCCATCCATGACAAGCTGATTGAAAAAAGAATAGCTCAGGCCAACATAATGTATTTTCCGAGCCTGGCTGACTTATCGGCAGCTTTAAAAGCCGGACAGATCGACGCTTTTGCCTGTCCATCATCAACCGTGACTTTCATGCGTTATGAGGACGAAAGTCTGAAGATACTGGATGAACATCTGCTGGATGCCAATCTGGCTTATGCTTTCCCTAAGAGTGATGAAGGAAAAAGGCTGAATGAACGGATCAGCGAATATATCCGGAAAATAAAAAAAGACGGCAGTCTGGAAAAACTCCGAGATAAGTGGTTTGCGGCAGACGAAAGCGGAAAGACGCTTGTGGAATACGAAGACCTGCCGGATACCAACGGAACAATCCGCGCTGCCAGTTCAGCTCAGCAGATCCCCTACTGCTATGTCCGAGGCAACGATGTGGTTGGCTTGGAGATCGAAATACTGGCCGACTTCTGCGCTGAAAACGGCTATCGTCTGGAAGTTGAGAAAATGAACCTTGAAGGTGTACTTGCTTCGGTACAAAGCGGCAAGTTTGATCTGGCTGCTTCCTGTCTGGCGGTCACCGAGGAAAGAAAAGAAAGCATGTACTTCTCTGAATTTCACTCCGAACAAAGTGTAGTTCTGGTCGTACTGGATGAAGAAGCCGGCGAACATAGTACAGGTTTCTTTGACAGTATCTATAACAGCTTCTATAAGACCTTTATCAGAGAAGACAGATATAAGCTCTTCCTGCAGGGCATCGAGATAACGATGCTGATAACCATACTGACGATTATCTTTGGCACGGCTTTAGGTTTTATCGTCTTTATGCTTTGCCGCAATGGCAATGTGCTGGCTAATAAAGTCACGAGCTTCTGTGTCTGGCTTGTTTCGGGCATGCCGATGGTCGTGCTGCTGATGGTACTTTACTATATCATTTTCAGCCATGTGGCAATAAATGGAATCGCGGTGGCGGTTATCGGTTTTACTTTGACCTTCGGTGCTTCAGTTTATGGCTTGATCAAAATGGCGGTCGGCACGATCGATCGCGGACAATACGAAGCAGCTTATGCCCTAGGTCATTCCAATCGCCAGACTTTCTATCGCGTGATCCTGCCGCAGGCTATACCGCATATCCTGCCGGCCTATCAGGGCGAGATCGTTTCCTTGATCAAGGCTACAGCGATCGTCGGCTATATCGCTGTTCAGGATCTGACCAAGATGGGTGATATCGT
>CADCOR010000314.1 GCA_902803055.1 uncultured Erysipelotrichaceae bacterium | reverse complement strand
GCTGTTTCTGTTTTCTTTCAATATTCAGTTTGCTTATCCAGTTCCAGATAATCCTGTACATTCAGATCCCTCCAAATTAATGTGATACTTCATAATTCTTGTCATTGATGTTGATGAGGTGATCACCGATCCTCTCCACATCACTGGCCAGTTTCAGAAACTGTGCACCGACTTCAGCACTGCACAGATTCTTATTCAGTCTGTCGATATGATTTTCAGCCATCCGCTGAGTCAGATCATCAACCTTATCCTCCACCTTCATCGACTTCTTGAAGCTGTTCTTGTTATTCTTCTCATACGCTTCTATCGTCAGTTCATAAAGATTATTGATCAGATCTCTCAATTCTTTGATCTCTTCCTTGGCATGATCAGAAAGTTTCCCATCATATTCTTTGAGATTATCGGCATACTCCATGATGTTTTCGCTGTAGTCACCAATCCTTTCGATGTCAGCGATCGTCTTGTATGTTGAGCTCAGATACATATAGTCCTTCTTGGAAATATTATTCAAGCCAGTCAGTTTCACAACGAATTCCACCAGCTTTTTGTTAAGGAAGTTGAGTTCATTTTCATTGCTGACAAAAGCTTTCTTTTCATCAACATCTTTGTCCATAAATGATCTGATCGCTCTGTTGAAATTCTCGATAGCAATAGCCGCCATATTCACGATCTCTTTCTTGACCTGAGAAACAGCGATGGCTGGTGTCTTCAGCATGTTTTCATCGACATAGTAGAAACGCTCATTGGCTTCATCCGTCTCATCATCAGGAATGATCTTTTTAGACAGAGATACAAGCAGATCAGTCAAAGGCAGAACAATGATAACGGAAGCGATATTGAAGACCGTGTGGAACATTGCCAGCTGATAATGCGGCGCACCCGGGAAAAGTCTTTCAAAAAGAATACCGATAGATACCGGGCTGAACGCTTTAATCAGCGTATCGATCAGCAGGACGAGTAAAGCACCGCCGGTATTGAAGATCAGCTGAATGACCGAAGTACGCTTCGAGTTGGCATTGCTCGACATAGCGGCCATCATACCGGTAAAACAGGTACCGACATTGGCACCCAGGGTGATATAGATACCCTGCTCAAAACTGATGAGTCCGGTTGCGACCATGGTTATGGCGATCGAGGTCATCGCTGCCGAAGAATGAATGATAGCGGTAATGATTGCGCCTGCCACCATCAGGAAGACGACATTGTCAAGCTGTGACAGGAACAGTTTTAAAGAATCCAGTTCAGCGAACGATCTCATTGATGACGACATGAGACCCAGGCCGATGAACAGAAGACCAAAACCGGAGATGATCTCTCCGGTCTTTTTAAGATTATCTTTTTTGGCGACTGATGAAACAACGACTCCTAAACCGGCAAAGGATGAGAATAAGGCATTGAGGTCGAAAGTTTCCATATTGAACAGACCTAAGGCAACGATCTGTCCACTGACAGTTGTTCCAATTTCTCCGCCGAAAACGATTGTGGCCGCCTGGGTCAATGAAAGGATCCCAGCATTGACAAAACCGATCGTCATAACGGTTACAGCACTGGAACTCTGAATGAGAACCGTAGCTACTATACCGATAAACAGGCCGATGAGCTTGCTGTCGGATATGCGGGCAAAAGTCTTTTTCAGTCTGTCGGAACTGACTGCTTCCAGATTGCTGCTGATCATTTTGAAGGCGATCAGATAAACACCGATACCTGCAATCAGCTGAAACAGATGTTCTATTATTTCGATCTTACTCATAGGTGGATCCTCCCCCATTTCCACCATACAAGTCAAAGTTCAAAGCTCGATTAAGGAGTTGTAAAAATTCTGTAAATTAGGCTTTCGGGAATAAAACTCTGAAAGTTGAACCCTCACCTAAAGCCGATTCCAGCCTGATCGAGGCATTATTCAGGATGCAGGCATGTTTGACGATCGAAAGGCCGAGCCCTGTACCGCCGGTATTTTTGGAGCGTCCCTTATCAACCCGATAGAATCTTTCATAGATCCTTTCATGATCTGCGGGATCGATACCGATGCCTGTATCTTTGACTTCAAGGATCGCATTATCCGCATCAGAGCAGACCTTTACATCTACCTTTCCACCCTCAACGTTGTATCTGATTGCGTTCTCGACCAGGTTGAAGACAATACTCTCGATCAGTTCCCGATTGCCATAGACCTGCACCGCTTCACCTTCATAGCTGATCCTGATCTTTTCACTGTTATCTTTCATCATTTCAACTGCTTCTTTGCATAATTCATTGAGATCGATCAGTTCTCTGTGGATCTGCAGTTCTTCATTATCAAGGTGTGACAGTTTAATGACATCTTCGATCAGTTTCATCATCCGCTGTGATTCCAGATAGATCTTATCCGCAAACTCATCCTGATCTTCAGCTTTGACAAAGCCATTCTTCAGCAGTTCGGAATAACCCGAGATCGTCTGTAAAGGCGTCTTTAATTCATGCGAGACGTTGGAAGCAAATTCTTTCCGCATCTCTTCACTGGCTTCCTTATAGGAATCGTCAAACAGGAAAAGAACGATACCGATCACCTGTTTATCCATTTCCACCGGACTGACTTCGGCATCATACCTTTTGCCATTGAGTATTACTTTTCTGGTACTTCGATGTCCCAGCAGACCATCATTTAAAAGTGAAGCCAGTTTCTCATAGCTGCTGATCTCACTGATCTTTTTTCCGATCAGTTCTTCATCAATATCCAGTATTTCTTTAGCACTTCTGTTGATATCGATCACGATCATCTCATCATTCAGCAGGACCAGGCCTTCGCTCATATTGGCCGTGATCGTTTCAAACTCCTGGCGGTTTCGCCGCAGGGTTTCCTTATCGTTTTCGATCATCTTTTTCTGAGCTGACAGCTTCTCCATGATCGGTCTGATCTCATTGTAAGGAATCTGCTCAGGTACATCGGTGTCGATCCTGTTGAGCGGTTCAACGATCCTGTTGGCCAGCTTATAGGCCATATAAAAAGAAACCAGAATGATCAGCAGAATAAGAAGCAGTAAAGGCTCAGCAATGATCGTCAGAAAATGAAAGACAGAAGGATAGGTGCTTGCCAGACGGACGACATTGCCATCTGAAAGCTTCATCGCTGTATAAATATATCTTTCCGTCAGAGTCGAAGACTGACGTATTGAACTGCCATAGCCCTGGGAAAAGGCTTCTATGACCTCTTTGCGGTCAAGATGATTATCCATGGTATTGATATCACTGTCGATATTGTCATAGATGACCTGACCCTTGTCATTGATGATCGTTATGCGATATTCCGCATCATCAAGCTGATCGATAAAAGATAAACCATCTTTATTGATGCCATAGGCAATGACTCTGGCCTGACCGCGCAATACCTCAAGCTGTGAATTGGTGAAACTGCGATACATCTCATTCACAATAAAAAAAGTCGTTACCAGCAAGACCAGAACCGCGACCGAAAGGATACTCTTAAAGACCTTCTTAGCCATCGTTTTCTTCTTTCAGGTAATAACCGACACCATGCATCGTAACGATATAACGGCCAGCTTCTTTCAGCTTGTTGCGCAAGGTATTGATATGAACATCGATCGTTCTGGATTCACCCAGATAATCAAGTCCCCAGATCTTCTCTAACAGCTGCTCACGGGAAAAGACAATGCCCTGATTCTCTATCAGACAAAGCAGCAGATCATATTCCTTTGGCGTCAGAACGATCTGTTCGTCATTGACTCTGACCACATGTTTTGATCGGTCGACCTCGATCTGTTTGAAGCGGATCAGATTGCTAGGTGCTTCCCGATGACTGCGGCGCAGAACCGATTTAACTCTCGAGACCATTTCCATCATCCCGAAAGGTTTGGAAAGATAATCATCAGCACCGGAATCAAGCCCGATGACTTTATCAAATTCACTGGTTCTTGCGGTAGCCATGATAACCGGAATATCGGCATAGCGTTTATCTTCCCTTAATTCCCTTAAAATCGTTAAGCCGTCTTTGCCTTCCAGCATGATATCCAGAATGACCAGTTCAGGCTGTTTTTCCTCTAAAGCCGCAAAAAACTCTTCTGCATTTTCAAAGCCTTTCGATTCAAAACCGGATACTTTCAAAGTATAAGTGATCAGTTCTCTGATCGAACTGTCATCTTCAACGCAATAGATCATCATTTAACAATACTATACAAAAAAAGAATTATTTATGTAAAAGAACCTATTTACACCATAATTCTTTCTGAAATAATATTACAGTTTTTTCTTATAGCCGCAATCGCAATAGGGACCGCCGGAAGCTAAGGTATATTCTCTGATGAAAACGCTGGCTCCTCCAGCTTCACTCATGGAATAATCCAGATGACACATAGCCGGAATATATTCCTCAAGCCCAAGTTTTTTCATCAGCGTGCAGATGCCGCAGCGATAGAATCTGGCTTCATACCCCGAATTATCTTCATAGGGCAGATAATCCATATTCCAGGAATAGGGATTGCGATCTGCCGCCTTGAAAGCGGCTGTCTGCTTCATCGATTTGATATCTTTATCTGTGAACTTATTTCTGCCCATGATCCTGCAGAACCATTTCATTGCTCTGTTCATCATCGCTTTTTCATAGTACTCGCTCATCCTGTCAACTGAAGGCCTGTCAGGCATATTCAGAATAAAACCGCATAACATCGCACAGGAAACGATATTCATCTTAAAGCGGTCGCCTTTTTCAAATTCCGGAAGTTCAGCAATTATTTTCCGATACTCTTTATGAGCTTTATCAGTTAAGTTTTCGGCCGTTTCCCGATCATAATGCAGAATATTGGTCAGACTTCCCCTGAAAGATCTTTTAAATAGCAGCCACATGCCTGATGGCATACCAGAGTATTTCATCATCTCTCCCCTTTCCTGAATTCTATCTTAATGATCCTCATCCTGACAAAGTGATCACAGAAGAAGATCATCAGCTTATGAAAGAAGTTTACTTCTTTATAGATATCCCTATATCCTCGCATATAGCTTCTTTCACTGACACTTTCAAAATGATGGCTCCAGTCTTTTATCTCATCGCTGTTCTCAATGGAAAAATAAGCTGATACATCATTTATTCCTGCTTCTTTGAGCCAGGTCTTCCGCATCATATCGGCTCCCTTCTTGTTGCAGGCATCAAAGACCAGAACAGCACCCGGAAATCTTTGTGCCAGAGTATCAGCCAGTCTGCGCACTTCTTCCTTTTTAAGATAATAGAAAACTCCAGCCGCAAAAAAGACTGCGCCTCTGCTGCCGTCGATCTTATCCATCCAGCGGTAATCATTGAGATCAGAAGCAATATTAAATTCATTGTCTTTTGCGATCAGTATCTTATTTCTGATATCTATCACATCCGGCAGATCGATATTATAGCCGCGGCAATAACCGTTATCAGCTTTGGAAAATGAATCATCCAGTCCGCAGCCCAGATTCACGACCGCCGCTTCCGGATTATCTTTCAGATAATCTCTGATCTCCCACAAAAGGTCATAGTGACGCTGCGCCACTTCCAGCGCTCCAAAAAGACCAGCTGGAGATTCCATCATCTTTTTCTTTGCTGAAAAATCATAATCCAGAGACGCACATATCCTTTCGGCTTCTTTGTCTTCAAAAAGATCCGGAAAATGATCTGCACAGATCTTTCGGCCATATAGTGGAATCACAAGTGTTTCCTGTACCGTATTGTTTTCAATGTGATATTTTTTCATATTCTGTTTTCTCTAATTAAAAGTTTTTTCCTTCAGATAAATGTTCTGAGCATTCTGTTTTGTATCATCATCTTCGATATAGCCATCATAGGGTGCTTCCGGATCCTCATAGTGACGCAGGAAAGGTGTACATTTCCTGTCACAATGTTTAAATACCATATTCAGATCCTCACTCCAGCCGGTATGACCGGTGATTACTTTAATCGTTCCTTTTCTGCCTGTGATGTCTTTTTTAAGTTTCGCTAATGATCTCAAAGAAAGATCATTATCTTCGGCCAGTGTAGACAGGAAACTGTAGCCGCCATCCCTTCCAAACCAGATCGTATCACCGGTGAACAGATATTCATCATCGATCAGATAGACCATATGACCCCAGGTATGTCCCGGTACCAGCAGGCATTCAACTTTAATGCCATCTATATACAATACCTGTTTGTCCTTAAGCAGGACTTTTTCATTGCTGATCTTCACTTTGGGCAGCTTATACAGTTTATGGATCACTCTTCGATCTCTTTTGCCGCTCAGGTACTCATTCTCAATCTCGCCGATATAGATCTTTGCCTTTCTGAACAGAAGTTCACTGTCATCCTCCAAAGCTCCGACATGGTCGGTATCCTGATGAGTGATCAGAATATGTTGTATCTCTGATGGATCGATATTAAGCCATTCCATCTTTTCTTTTAAGCGGTCATAGTTATAGCCGGCATCGATCATGATCGTCGTACCATTCCTCGTATAAAAGAAGATATTGGCGATCCATTCTCTGATACAGCTTACTCTTTCATCGATCCTGCCGGTATTTATAGGCTTGAAAATATTCTTTCCTCTAAACAGCAGGCTCATTGAAGTTTTCTGATGCTGCGAATCTTTCTTAGCCATATTAACCCCCCTTATCTGATCTGAGTGCAGATATACGCTGCAAGCAAGGATAAAAACGGGAAAATGATGATCCTGGTCAGCTGGCCTTTCCAGTTGAAACCGAAACTGTGGTAGCTTTTGCATCCTTCGGTCTCCGGATAGTAATGCTGAAAGAAATGGGATTTAGTCAGCAGATACCAGTCTAAAGCGATGATATCAAACGCTTTGAGCAGATACAGGATCAGCAGATAGCGCGTAAAAAACTGCCAGAAGCCAAAGCCGTTTCTTATCCCGTCGTAAGCCGCATAATAAATGATGAAAACAAAGGTCCCCAAAGCAATTAACGCCAGG
>CADCOR010000313.1 GCA_902803055.1 uncultured Erysipelotrichaceae bacterium | reverse complement strand
CCCTGACACTTATCCATCGCTGATCTGATATCAGCACCATACACTTCCAGTTTCTTCAGACTTATCATTTCTGTTCTCTTTTTTGTTTATTCTCCAGCTGTTCGTAGATTCTGTTTACTGTCACAGTGAAAGATTCTTTTTTATTGCGCAATGTGCTCGTCACGAGAACACTGTCACTTCTGAATTTCCTGATCAGTTTTCTGATCTTAGGATCCTGTTTTGCCTCATAGACCAGCAGCAGTTCATCAGGAGCGCTCCGGAAGATATCTCCTTTGATTGTTTCTTCGTTCAATGCATCATAGATCTTCACGAGCTCGCTGTTGCGTCTTTCAAGTTCTGCTTTATCCAGTCTCTGTTTATCTCTGCGCACTTCAAACAAGGCAATGCCATAAGCGGCATTCTTCTTTTCATCAAGTTCGATGCCCTTATCGATAAACGAAAGGATGCTGCCGGCACCGGTCAAAGGATCAGCTTCCACGAAATTATCGACTTCATTGTTGCGCATCAGTTCCGTCCTGATCGTTCCCAAAACACCTTTATCAATGCCCGTCATGCCCACGACCAGATTCTTATTGTTCCCTTTGAAAGCCGGAATGATCTTGACCGAAAATTCAACTTCTCTATTCTCAAAACTGGTGCGGTAACTGACAGAAAGATAGCTCTGCTTCTTCAGCTGTTTAAGGATATGATCCTTATGCCACAGTCTTACGATGCGTTCCTTGTCGGCTTCAGCCACAAACTCTTCCGTTCTGGCAATGCAGTAATCAAAGAATTTCCTGCCGGTCTGAATGACGCGCATGTGATCGGAACCGCCATCCGTCGTATATTCGATAAAATTATCCGTCTCCAGATCCACATAATAAACACTGTCATAGAAGACAGACAGAGACTTCGCCAGATCATGATAGATGCTCTTGTGATCGGCATTCATGTGATCAGCGACGAGCCGGCGGTTCAATGAACTGTTTCTTTCTTCCGCAAGCTGGAAAGCTCTGGTCCTGACCAGCCGTTCAAATTCTTTGGCCGGAATCGGTTTAGAGAAATAAAAGCCCTGAATGATATCACAGCCTAAAGATTTTAACAGATCCAGCTGTTTTCTGGTCTCAACGCCTTCCGCGACCACGACCGCGTTGATCGAATCGGCGATATCCATCATCATCTTCAGCATCTTGCGGTTCTTGTCGTTTTTCAAGGCATCGATTATGAAAGATCTGTCGAGCTTCAGAGCATCGATCGGCATATCCGACAACATGCCCAAAGATGAGTATCCGGTACCAAAATCGTCCATACCGATCAGAAAGCCGGCTTCTCTTAATTTACGGGTCATTTCGATGATGTAGACGGTGTCGTTGACATAAGCTGATTCCGTGATCTCCAGGACCAGATCAGAAGGCTTGAGTTCATAGAACTTCAGGATCGACAGTAAAGCCTCGATCAGATTGGAACTGAGCATATCGATCCTGGAGACATTGACGCTCACCGGAATGGTGATGCCATATTTCTTTTTCCATTCGGCGATCCTGGCACAGGCTTCATCCCAGACGAAACAGTCCAGTTCCTTGATCAGACCGTTCTCTTCAAATAAAGATATGAAGTCACCGGGTCCGATCAAACCTAAAACAGGGTGCTTCCAGCGCACTAAAGCCTCTGCCGAATAAAGATACGGTTCCTGCGCCTGGATGCTGTATTTTGGCTGAAAATAGACCTCAAACTGCCCTTCCGTCAAAGCATCACGGAAGTCTTCGACCAGCTGTTCCCTGAACAGCTGATCATTCTTGAGCTTGCGGTCATAGATCGCAAAAGACCTGGTATAATCGCCTTTGATCGTATCGGCAGCCATCTTCGCATAGGAAAACTGCCTGATCATATCTTCGTTCTTATCGACGTTCTGGAAGACACCAAGCCGTATATGCAGATGGAAGCCCTCTTTGGCCATTCTTTCCTGCATCTGGTCGACCAGAAACTGGTAATCCTGTCCGCTCTGGGTGTAGATCAGAAAAGTATCGGAGATCCTCCGACACAGGATCGCACCAAACTTATTCTGGAATTTCTGCAGGTTGCCGGCGATCGAGCATAAGATGCGGTCGCCGTATTCATTGCCATAACGCTCATTGATCAGATGGAAACTGTCGATATCCAGGACCAGTGCATCCATCGCTATATCTTTATTTCGCTTATTGAAATCATTGACATAGCTGTAGAAGAAATCACGCGTATACAGATCGGTCAGAGGATCTCTTTCCGTCGTCGAGATCATCCTTCTTCTTTCCGTCAGTTCTATACCGATCTTGATCCGCAGTTTTAAGACATCAGGATGGGAAAACGGTTTATTGATGAAGTCGATCACACCTCTGCTTAAGGCTTCAGATTCCATGTCGTTTTCCGCCGTCATCATGATGACAGGGATCTCCTTGAGTTCTGAATCTTTCTCGACCTCGTCGAGGACCTCTATGCCATTCATCTTCGGCATATAGTAATCAAGCAAGATCAGCGAAAGCGAATCGCGATACTTTCTGATCTTTCGAAGTGCCTGAGCGCCGTCGTTGGCGAAAACGACTTCATAGTCATCTTTCAGCATGAAACCGATCAGTTTCTGATTGACCTCATCATCTTCCGCGACTAAAACAAGCCTTTTTCTATTTTCAGCGTTGTACTGTTCCTGTTTTAACGGCATCCTATCTCCATGATTGTACGAATAATCTTTATATTCTAATTATATATGAAAAAGCGTATCTTTATTTTTTAAGTGTTCCTCTCCCCCGTAAGTCGGAAACGATCATTATTTTTCACTCATGAAGGCACTGAAGATGATCAATGCTGCCCCAATCCAGCCATAGAGCGATAAAGGCTCATTGAGTATAACTGTCGAACACAGCAAAGAAACGACCGGCTCAAGATAGCCTAAAATCGCGATCGTCTGTACATCGAGTGAAGCCATGCCTGAAAAATAGAAACAGTAGGCCAGACCTGTATGGATAGCGCCTAACATCAAGACGATCAGAACATCTTTTAAGCCAATTGAAATACTTACACCATAGTTATTGAATAAGACATAGGGAAAGATCGTAAGGGCGGAAATGATGAGCTGCACAAGCGAGCGGTCATAGACAGAGATATCCTGCAGCTTGCGGTTGCAGATGATGATCAGCGAAAAAACAAAAGCTGCCAGCAGACCATAGACGACTCCTAACAGGGAACCATGCTGCTTAGCAAAAACGCCTGAGACCAGTACGATCCCAAGAAAAGCCAAAGCTACTAAAGGCAGTTTCCTTAATTCCCATTTTTCATGTAAGACGATTGGTGAAACGATGACAACGATCAAAGGTGCCAGGTAGTTGCAAAGACTGGCGATCGCCACCGTTGTCGTCAGATAGGCTTTAAACAGAAAGATCCAGTTTAAGCCCAGACATACACCAGATAATATCAGCAGGTTTCGATTATTATAGATCGCCTTCTTATCGATCTTTACCTGTTTGAAACGCAGATAAAGATAGATAAAAAGTGAACCGATCGTTCCCCTGCACATCGCGACAATCTCACTGGGCAGATTCACAAAACGCAGGAAAAGACCGATCGTTCCATAGAGAACGACCGCAATGATATATTTTAATCTTTCCTTCTGCAGGTAACTCATTCAGCAAACTTTTCCATGAGCTCTCTTACTTCTTTTCTTACCTCATTCCTGATCTTTTCATCTTCAGGATGATAAGCGATCGAAGAGATCCAATGTGCGACTTTTCTGAACTCTTCCTCATTGAAACCTCTGGTCGTCATCGCCGGAGAACCCAGTCTGATGCCGCTGGTCAAAGATGGCCTTTGTTCATCAAAAGGTATCGCGTTTTTATTGACAGTGATATTGACTTCATCAAGCAGACTTTCAAGCTTTCTGCCGGTCAGACCGCAGGCATGCATGACATCGATCAGTACCATGTGATTATCAGTCGTACCAGAAATGATCCTGAAACCTTCTTCGCGCATTGCTTCGCATAAAGCTTTGGCATTTCTTAAGACTCTTTCCTGATATTCCCTAAATTCCGGCTGCATGGCTTCATAGAAGCAGATAGCCTTGCCAGCCACAACATGACATAAAGGCCCGCCCTGGATGCCCGGGAAGACAGCTTTATCGATCTGCTTGGCAAACTCTTCCTTGCACAGGATCAGACCGCCTCTTGGTCCTCTTAAAGTCTTATGGGTGGTCGATGTGACAAAATGGGCATAAGGAACAGGTGACGGATGTAATCCAGCGGCTATAAGACCAGCCACGTGAGCCATATCCACCATCAGATAGGCACCAACTTCATCGGCGATTTCTCTGAATTTCTTATAGTCAATGAAACGGGCATAGGCACTGGCTCCCGCAACGATCAGTTTCGGTTTTATTTCCAACGCCTTCTGTCTCAGTTCATCATAATCGATCAGTTCACTGTCTTTGTTTACGCCATAGCTGTAAGTTTCATAGTCGATACCTGAAAAACTTAATCTATAGCCATGGGTGAGATGGCCGCCCGCATCCAAAGACATGCCTAAGATCTTATCACCCTGTCCAAGTATTGCTCTATAAACTGCCATATTGGCCGCCGAACCGCAATGCGGCTGCACATTGGCGTGTTCAGCTTTAAAAAGCTCACAGGCTCTGTTTCGGGCAAGATCCTCGATCTCATCGATGTTCTCACAGCCGCCATAATAGCGATTGCCCGGATAGCCTTCCGCATATTTATTGGTCAGACAGCTGCCTACCGCCGCCATTATTTCCTTAGAACAGTAGTTCTCTGAGGCGATCAGCTCGATATTATACTTCTGTCTTTCTTCTTCTTTTCTGATCAGTTCAAATACTTCTGTATCCATGAATGGCCTCAGTTATTTTTTCAGTTTGACGAAATAACCTATTCCGATCAGAACAATCAGAGCCAAAGGAAAAACCATGACGATTGTATTAATGTTGCTGACAAAAAATGCTGTACCCGCTGTAATTATAAACATGACAAATAAAAGCCAGAATATCTTGTTCATCTTCAAACCTCCTGCAAGTTAACACTATTATAAGTGATTATGGACTTAATATCATCTCTGACAACCCATCGAAAAATGATAGAATTTAATTATGAAAAAGTTTCTGAAATTCATATTAATTTCCTTGCTGATCGTCATAGGCATCTATGCCTATGCCTCATTAAACACAAATGAAGAGATCGAGCCTGAAGTAATTCCTGAACAGACTGTCGCTATAGATGAAAACGGCAGATATACATCCAAGGAAGATGTCGCTCTTTATCTGCATACATATGGACACCTGCCGTCAAATTACATCACCAAGAGTGAAGCTAAAAAAATGGGCTGGGTAGCTTCCAAAAAGAATCTGCATATAGTCTGTGAAGGCTGCAGCATCGGCGGCGATATCTTCACTAATTCACAAAAAATCCTGCCGGTAAAAAAAGGACGCATCTACTATGAATGCGATATCGACTATGTCAGCGGCATCAGAAATGCCAAACGGATCGTCTTTTCCAATGACGGACTGATCTTTTATACCGGAAATCACTACAATTCCTTTGAACAGTTATATGGAGATGAACAATGAAATTTGAAATCAGTATCGCTGAATTGAACGATAGAGGTTTTGACTATCTCAAAGAAGTCTTTCCGAATTTTGAAGGCATTGACTACGATTATCTTTACGCCTATCTGTCTTATCTGGAAGATTGCGAAATAGTTTTTAAGGATTATGAGTATATCTCGGAACTCTCTTCTACGATTATCCGTGTCATGAATGATGTCAATGACGACTACAACAACCTCACCCTGTCCTTTGGCAAGCAGGAAGAGATAAAGCATAAAGTGATCCTTGATATTGAAAGACTCAACGATGAAGGTCATGAATATCTCAAGGAACTGTTTGAATTCCCTGATTACTATGGACACAACCTGGATGCCTTATATGACTGTCTTGGTGATCTCGACGATACCGAGATCATTATCATAAATATGAAAGAAGTAAATGAGACTTCGCTCAAGATCCTGGCGGTCTTTGATGAAGCTGCCGAAGAATATGGCAATCTGAAAATAACTCACGAAGAGGAATAATTATGAATACCGAATTCTTTATTGAAGCCTTTGGCTATCTGGGATCTTTCCTGATCCTGGTGTCAATGCTGATGACATCAGTCGTAAAACTAAGAATAATCAACACGATCGGCAGTATCATCTTTACGATCTATGCTCTGATCATCCATTCCTATCCTACGGCCTTGATGAACTTTGCCTTGATCAT
>CADCOR010000312.1 GCA_902803055.1 uncultured Erysipelotrichaceae bacterium | reverse complement strand
GAGATCTATATCGATACACCAAGCTATCTTGAATCGCTCCGTTCTGCCTTGCGTGAAAGCCCGGATGTCATCCTGCTTGGTGAGATGAGAGATTATGATACGATCTCAGCAGCTTTGACAGCGGCAGAGACAGGGACCCTGCTGTTCTCAACTCTGCATACCAGTTCGGCTGCCAACACGATCAACCGTATCGTTGATGTCTTCCCGGCTTCCCAGCAGCAGCAGATCAAGATCCAGCTTTCGCAGATCCTGAAAGGTATCGTCTGCCAGCAGCTGGTTCCGCGTATCGATGGCGGTCTGATCCCGGCTTTTGAAGTCCTCAAATGCAACAATGCCGTGCAGAACATGATCAGGGATGGCAAACTGCATCAGCTTGATTCAACGATGCAGACAAGCTCCGCTGAAGGTATGTATACGATGGATACTTACCTGCAGAAGCTTTATAACGATGGCAAGATCACCAAGGAAACAGCTTTGGTCTATTCTTCCAATTACGACAACATGGCTAAGAAACTTGGCTAGTGAATTATTATTACTGCTATAAGACGCCGGATGGCTTTGATGATATTGTTCTGAGCTCAGATGGCAAATATCTGACCGGTCTAAATTTTATTGAGAGTAAAACCGATGAAGTTCATAATGCAGAATCGGCAGAGTACTTTAAAGAGACACTGCGATATCTTGATCTGTATTTTAACAGGCAGATCCCAAACTTCATCCCGGCTTACCGGATTGAAAAGCTGACGGCTTTTCAGAAGGAAGTCTATGCGATCTTAAAAACTGTTCCTTATGGCGAGACGATCAGTTATGGTCAGATTGCGGGAACGATCGCTGAAAAAAGAGGCATCGCAAAGATGTCAGCCCAGGCCGTGGGGAATGCCTTGAACCGCAATCCCATCTGCATTATCCTGCCTTGTCATCGGGTAATAGGATCTGATGGATCCTTAGTCGGTTATGGCGGCGGTCTGAAAAACAAACAGGCATTACTGGAACTTGAGAGGCATTAAAGCCTCTTTTGTAATACAAACTGATATACTGATAATAATCAGACATGAAACATCAGCGGAATAATAAAGGTGACTTGGAAAATGAAATAAGAAACAGTCTTTTGTTTATTGTTTCATTCTGTCATAACTGCTGATAAGTGATGAAAGTTTATCGCCTGCCATAAACTGGCACTTAATAGAAAGAAGGAGAAACGCTATGCAAGGAAAGAAAACGGATATGGAAAATACAGGGAAACTGGGTTTTGGCCTGATGCGCTTGCCTAAAAAAGGTCTGGGCATCGATGTCGAACAGACCAAGAAGATGGTCGATCTGTTCATGGATGCGGGCTTTACTTATTTTGATACAGCTCATGTCTATCCGGGTTCGGAAGATGCGATCGGCAAAGCACTGGTTGAAAGGTATCCGCGTGATTCCTATACGCTGGCGACAAAACTGTTTGCCCGTGCTGCCTTAAATGAAAAGATGGCCAAGAAACAGTTTTATACTTCACTAGAAAGAACGAAGGCTCAATATATCGATTACTATCTGCTTCATACACTGATGTCTTCAAACTACAAACTGTATGAAAAGTTTCATCTGTGGGACTTCGTCAATGAACTGAAGAAAGAAGGACTGGTAAAGCATATCGGCTTCTCTTTCCATGATGGTCCGGAACTTCTCGAAGAACTGTTAAAGAAACATCCGGAAGTTGAATTTGTTCAGCTGCAGATCAACTATGCCGACTGGGAAAATGAAAAGGTCACTTCCAGAGCCAACTATGAAATGGCCAGAAAATATGGCAAATATATCACGGTCATGGAACCGGTAAAAGGCGGGGCTTTAGCTAAACCGGATAAACAGATCGAAAAGCTGTTCAAGGATTATGCACCAGAGAGATCATGTGCTTCCTGGGCGATCCGCTTTGTGGCCTCGCTTGATGGTATTCTGACTGTCTTATCAGGCATGTCCAATGTTGCCCAGATGGAAGATAATCTTTCATATATGAAAGATTTCAAACCGCTGAATGAAGAAGAGAGAACGATCATCCGTAAAGCTCAGGAGATCTTAGGCCGTTCAAAGGCCATTCCTTGTACAGCCTGCAGCTATTGTACAGCCGGCTGTCCAAAACAGATCGTGATTCCGGAAGTGTTTGCGGCGATGAATAAGCGGCTCGCTGACGGCAAGATCGAAGAATCGAAAAAAGATTATCAGGCTCTTTTAGCCAAGGGCTGTGATCCGACAGCCTGCATCGGCTGCGGCCAATGTGAAAGCGTCTGCCCGCAGCACATCGATATCATTGACAAGCTCAAGATGTGTGCACAGACTTTGAGCGAATAAGCTGCTGAACTTTCTGAAGCTTTTCTTCAGGACTTAATCCGTTGTTTACAAACATCGATTTATAAAGATCACCATCATCTTCAGCAAGGGAGTCTTTATCGTTATCGGTGTAGAAGATCATAAAGGAATCAAAGCCTTCTTCTTTTAAGGGAAAATCATAACGGGAATACTGATCGATGATGACTTTATCATCGATCTTGTTTTTTCTGATGGCATTGGAACTTAAACAGTTTTCCAGTTTGCGCATCATGAGCACACCGATTACTTCGACATCTTCATTCAGACTGCTGAGAAAAGGCTGCCGGTAGCATCTGAAAGTATTGGTGGAATCAAGGATCACATCATTGCCGGCGGAGAGTTCTTTTCTGATGAGATCATACATGTATTCAAAAAGATCGATATTTTCATTGTCATCAGAGGGATCCATGTTTAAAAGCAGGCGTGTCTTGTCACTGGAATAGACTTTGGCCTTGGTCTGACGCTTGAGCCTTGTAACGACATTGGATTTTCCTGATGAGGGGATACCGATCATCATGTATAGTTTCGCCATAGTTTTATTCTACCGTATTTTAAAAAAGCCTTTAACAGGCTAGATTGACTTCATGTGTTTCTTGATCGCCTTGAAGGTTTCGTCGGAGATGACGTGTTCCATGCGGCAGGCATCATCTTCTGCTGTCTTTTTATCGACGCCCATGGCAACCAGAAAGCTGGTGAGGATCTGATGACGCTCGTAGATCTTTTCGGCAATCTCGGCTCCTTTTTTATTCAAAGTGATATAGCCGTTGGCATCGATACTGATATAGCCGTCAGCCGACAGATTTTTCATGGCTCTGGAAACCGAAGGTTTGGAAAAACCCATCTTGCGGCAGATGTCGATCGAGCGCACGTGTTCATTGCTTTGAGAAAGCACGTGGATCGTTTCCAGATACATTTCAGCAGATTCCTGTATTGTCATTAAGTATATTGTAATTCAGAATCAGCGGACAGGCAATTGATAAGCCTTTATACTGAAGATAAGATAGAATAAACATATCAGGAGCGTAATATGTTTGAGTATCTTGCGGATAATCTTGCGAATATAATAGTGCTTTCAGCCGTTGTGCTGCTACTTTTTGTCTGTGCAG